>NZ_JAQQLA010000002.1 GCF_028548395.1 Vogesella indigofera
TAACGGCAACTACCAGATCGCCGGTGTGACCACTGCCTTGACGGCCAACATCACCCCGGCGCAGCTGACCGTTTCCGGACTGACGGCCAATGACAAGGTCTACAACGGCACGCTGGCGGCCACCCTCAGCGGTACGGCGGTACTGGCGGGCACCATCTACGAAGGTGACGGCGTCAGCCTGAGTGGCTCGGCAAGTAGCGGCAGCTTTGCAGATCCAAATATCGGCACCAGCAAGCCGGTAAGCGCCGATCTGTCGGGGTTGAACCTGAGTAATGGCAACTACCAGATCGCAGGCGTGACCGGCCAACTGCTGGCTAACATCACTGCAGCTACACCGGTACCTGCCCCTGTGACAACGTCAGAGCCATTGCCTACTTTGCCGCCGAATCCTGTCATTGTTCCTGCCTTTGTTGATAATGGCAGCACTGCATTTGCCAGCACGGCCCCGACAAGTTTTGGTGGGTTGAACTATGTTCTTGCTCCAACAGGTGCCGCGGGTGATGGCAATGTTGCTCCCTCGGCTGCTACCAGTACCTTGAACTTTGTGACCGGTCTTCCTGTGGGGAATGGCGATATATCAACTGGAAAAGTTGTGGCAGGTACATCGTCGGCAATCTCCCCAGCTGGGGTGGCTGATACGGTGAATGAAGAAAGCCTCTCTGCTGGGGCAGGCCTCCAGGAGGGGGAGGGCGGTAGTAGTACCGACAGGCCGTTTGCCCCGGTAGCACAAAACGCCGGCCAACCTGAAGGGGCGGCAGGAGCGCTGAACTTTGTATCAAGTGCTGATGAAGGCAACGCGGCCAACTCACCTGCAGCAGATAAGGGCGGCCGTAAGAACAGCAATGAGTTGAACATCAATGATGTGACGGTACCAAGTGCAACCGGCCCGCTGGATGTCTTTGTTGTGGATACCGGTATCAATCGTCGTAACGTGAAGACACTGACTGCCATCCGTTATTAATGGGAAGCTCAATGAACAAGAAAAACACTACTCTGGTGGCAGTGGCACTGCTGGTTTATGCGACACAAGGCTTCGCCGATACGAATACCGATTTGCAGATGACCAAACCGCCGCAACCCACCAGTAGCGATAGCAAGGCGCTGCCCCAGTTTCAGCCACCTTCGGCGCTGGAACCTGTTGCCGGTGGCGTCACTGTCAAGCTGAACCAGCTTGAAATCAGTGGCAACAAGTCGTTGTCGACTGAGACATTGCTGGCCCAGCTCAATCCAGTTGCAGGACGCTCGTTCGATATGGCCGGGCTGACTGCAATAGCGAATACCCTGAGCAATTATTACCATGCAGCAGGTTATCCTTTTGCTCAGGTATTTCTTCCGCCACAGGACCTGCAGAACGGCGTTTTGCATATTACGGTGATTGAGGGCAGTTACGGCAAAGTGGCTGCAGTCGGTAACGATAAATTGTTGTCGGGTGCCCAGCGCTTTTTGGCTTATGGGCTGCAGCGTGGCGACGCTATCCAGAATCAAAAACTGGAGCGTACGCTGCTGATTCTGGACGATCAGCCGGGAATGACAATCCGACCGATTATCCGGCCAGGTTCTGCGCAGGGTGAGGCAGATTTGCTGGTGGATGTGAAGCGTGAGTCGTATGTCAGTGGCGAAGTCGGGGTAGATAACACCGGAGCCAGCAGCACTGGTGAATATCGGGCACATGCTGCCTTGTTCCTCAATAGCGCGGTTCTCTATGGGGACAAGCTGTCGTTGAACAGTATGTATACCGATGAAGACATGTGGTTGGGGGCGGTTGATTACGAGGCACCTCTGGGCGCCTCCGGATTGCGCGGACGGCTTGGTTATGCCCATACCAGCTACCAGCTGGGCGGCGAGTTTGCTGCGCTGGGCGCTCAGGGGGTGGCTGACATTACTACTGCAAGGCTGTCCTATCCACTGCTACGTTCGCAGGCTAACAACCTGTTGATATCGTTGAGCCTGCAACATAAATCGCTACAGGATGATTACCGGGCCAGCAATATCGTGCGCAACAAGCGCAGCGACGGTGCAACTCTGGGGCTTCAGTTTGATAAGCGTGACGCGGTGTGGGGCGGTGGGGTGACGTATGGCTCGCTGTCAGTCAGTGGTGGGCAGCTCCGTCTGGATGGCGAAAGTGAGTTGTCGGATGCCGTGACGGCCGGTACCAATGGTAGCTTTGGCAAGGTCAATCTGGACATTGCCCGTATTCAGAAAATTGCCGGTGGTTTAAATGCCTATGGGCGTTTTTCCGGGCAGTGGGCCAACAAGAATCTGGATTCGTCGGAGAAGTTCAGCTTGGGTGGATACTACGGCGTGCGTGCCTACCCTCTGGGGGAGGGGGTGGGGGACAGCGGGTGGTTTACTCAGCTGGAGTTGCGCTACACCTTGGGTGCCGTGACGCCATTCATTCTTTACGACTACGGCAAGTCAACGGCCAACACAGACCCATGGGACAGCAATTCAGCAGCCAGCAGGACCATTGCTGGGGCTGGTTTCGGTGCACGTCTGCAATATGTACAGTGGAGTGTGGATGGCAGTCTGGCGTGGCGTAGCCAGGGAGGGCGATCCGAGGCCGAGAATGTCGACAAGAATCCCCGTTTTTTCCTGATGCTGGGCAGAAAATTCTGAGCTGTTGAAACAACAACGAAGTAATGTACCTAGGACTTCTAGTCAGTTAAATGGCTGCTTCCGTAACCGGAAGCAGCCATTTCCCTTGTCAGGCCAAGCCGGCTTGTCACACCGGCCAAGCCTGACGTGACTTACGCCAGATCGAAACGGTCCAGGTTCATCACCTTGCTCCACGCAGCCACGAAGTCGTTGACGAACTTCTGTTGCGCGTCGCTGCAGGCGTACACCTCCGCCAGCGCCCGCAACTGCGAGTTGGAGCCGAACACTAGGTCCACGGTGGTGGCGGTCCACTTCGGCACGCCGCTGGCGCGGTCGTGGCCTTCCAGTACGCCGTCGGTGGCGGACTTTTGCCACTTGGTGCCCATGTCGAGCAGGTTGACGAAGAAGTCGTTGCTCAGGACCCCGGGGCGTTGGGTGAACACGCCGTGCTGCGCCTGGCCGGCATTGGCGCCCAGCACGCGCAGGCCGCCGATCAGTACCGTCATTTCCGGCGCGCTCAGCGTCAGCAGCTGCGCCTTGTCGATCAGCAGCTCGGCCGCTGCGCTTTCCAGTCCCGGCTGCACGTAGTTACGGAAGCCGTCCGTGCGTGGCTCCAGTACCGCGAACGAGGCCACGTCGGTCTGGTCCTGCGTGGCGTCGGTGCGCCCCGGCGCAAACGGCACGGTCACCTGCTGACCGGCTTGCTTGGCTGCGGCTTCGATGGCGGCACCGCCGGCCAGCACGATCAGGTCGGCCAGCGAGATCTTCTTGCCGCCGGCGGCACTGGCGTTGAAGTCCTGCTGGATTGCGGCCAACGTTTGCAGTACCTGCGCCAGTTGCGCCGGCTGGTTGACCGCCCAGTCCTTCTGCGGTGCCAGGCGGATACGCGCGCCGTTGGCGCCGCCGCGCTTGTCACTGCCACGGAAGGTGGCGGCGGAGGCCCAGGCGGTGCTGACCAGTTGCGCAGTGCTCAGGCCGGAGGCGAGCACCTTGGCCTTCAGCGCGGCGATGTCCTGCGCGTCGACCAGCGGGTGGTCCACGGCCGGCACCGGGTCTTGCCAGATCAGTTCTTCCGCCGGTACCAGCTTGCCGAGGTAGCGGGCGCGCGGGCCCATGTCGCGGTGGGTGAGCTTGAACCAGGCGCGGGCGAAGGCATCGGCAAACGACTGCGGGTCCTGGTGGAAGCGGCGGGCAATCGGCTCGTAGATCGGGTCGAAGCGCAGCGACAGGTCGGCGGTGGTCATCATCGGCGGGTGCTTCTTGCTCGGATCGTGCGCGTCCGGAATCATGTGTTCCGGCTTCACGTCCTTGGCCACCCACTGGAACGCGCCAGCCGGGCTCTTGGTCAGCTCCCACTCGTAGCCGAACAGGGTGTCGAGGTAGCCGTGGTCCCAGGTGGTGGGGTGGGGTTTCCATGCACCCTCGATGCCGCTGGTGATGGCGTGCTCGCCCTTGCCGCTGCCGAACTGGTTGACCCAGCCCAGACCCATTTCCTCGATCGGCGCGCCTTCCGGTTCCGGGCCGACCAGTGCCGGGTCGCCGGCGCCGTGTGCCTTGCCGAAGGTGTGGCCGCCGGCCACCAGCGCCACGGTTTCCTCGTCATTCATCGCCATGCGGGCGAAGGTTTCGCGCACGTCGCGGCCGGAGGCGACCGGGTCCGGGTTGCCGTTGGGGCCTTGCGGGTTCACGTAGATCAGGCCCATCTGCACCGCGGCCAGCGGGTTGGCCAGCTCGCGGTCGCCGCTGTAGCGATTGTCCCCCAGCCAGGTGCTCTCCGGTCCCCAGTAGATGTCTTCTTCCGGCGCCCAGATGTCCTCGCGACCGCCACCGAAGCCGAAGGTCTTGAAGCCCATCGATTCCAGCGCCACGTTGCCGGCGAGGATGAACAGGTCGGCCCACGACAGCTTGCGGCCGTACTTCTGCTTGACCGGCCACAGCAGACGGCGCGCCTTGTCGAGGTTGCCGTTGTCCGGCCAGCTGTTGAGCGGGGCAAAGCGCTGGTTGCCGGTGCCGGCGCCGCCGCGGCCGTCGGCGATGCGGTAGGTGCCGGCGGCGTGCCACGCCATGCGGATCATCAGGCCGCCGTAGTGGCCCCAGTCCGCCGGCCACCAGTCCTGCGAATCGGTCATCAGCGCGTGCAGGTCCTGGAGCACGGCGTCCAGATCCAGCGTCTTGAATTCTGCGGCATAGTCGAACGCCTCGCCCATCGGATCGGACTCGGCGCCGTGCTGGTGCAGGATGCCCAGCTTCAGCTGCTGTGGCCACCAGTCACCGTTGGAGGGGCCGCCGGCTACGGTGTGCGGGGCGGCGCTGCCCGAGAACGGGCACTTGGCTTCTGTCGACATGGTTCTCTCCTGTTGCTTTTGATTGTCAGCGGATCACGCCAGACGGCTGATCCGCTGCGGTTTGCTGGGGTTAATTTGACTGCTGATCTGGACGGTGACGCGCTGGTCACCCGGCTGGTTGTCGAGGAGTGCCATCACGCGCGCTGCGGCCAACGTTGCGGTTACTGCATCCACACCAGGTTGGCCCACAGGTCGTCGAGGGTGATGTGCTGGCGGAAGAAATGTTTCATGGTGTGGCTCCTTGCAGATCGGTGGATGACTGGATTATGGATACCGGTTATGCATTTGTTAAATTGATTGTTATTTTTGATGTGTTAGCTTTTTGCTATTTGCCTGCCATGCCGCACGCATCGGGTGCCCATTGCGCCGCGCTGGTGCATGCGCCATGTCGTGGTGATTCTTTTTATAGCGGCAAAGTGGTGAATTGGCAGTGCCGGCGGTGCTTTTTGCTGGCACGGCATTTGCTGAATGAACGGTGAGGGTAGCCGTGGTGGCTGCGCCTCGCTTGAGAGTCTGTCCCGTTGCTTCGGTCTGCATACTGCAAGACACGCCCGTTCCCGCCTTGGGGGCGGGCGATTTTTTTGCGCCGCCCGCGCGCCGCGGCGGTTAAGCAATGCCGCGCAACGCGCTATACTCGCCGCTTCGATCACCGGGGGTGTCTGCCACAGGCAGACTGAGAGAGACCCCAGAACCTGATCTGGGTCATGCCAGCGGAGGGAGCGTGATGCGCGGCCAGTCCGCGTCCCGCTTCTTCTTTTGGTGCGCGCCACTACCAAAAGAGGATGTCTGCAATGTTCAAGAAAACCGTACTGCTGCTGGCGCTGGCCGGCGCCTCCCTGACCACCCTGGCCGCCGAGCTGCGGGTGATGACGCACAGTTCGTTCAGCCTGCCCAAAGAGCGCATCGCCGAGTTCGAGAAACAGAGCGGCGCCAAGCTGGCCATCATCAAGGGTGGCGATGCCGGCGAGATGCTCAACAAGCTGATCCTGACCCGCGCCAATCCGGTGGCCGATGTGGTGTACGGCATCGACAACACCCTGATCGGCAAGGCCAACGCCGCCGGCGTGCTGGAGGCGACCAGCAGCAAGGTTGGCCGCAGCGTGGCCGCGGCCAGCCTGCCGGGCGCGGTGGCCATCGACTACGGTTACGTCACCCTCAACATCGACAAGGCCTGGTTCGCGGGCAGCAAGCTGCCGCTGCCGGCGACGCTGGACGACCTGGCCAAGCCCGCCTACAAGGACCTGTTGGTAGTGGAAAACCCGGCCACCTCCAGCCCGGGCCTCGCCTTCCTGCTGGCGACCATCGCCGGCAAGGGCGAAGAAGGCGCCTTCCAGTGGTGGGGCAAGCTGCGTGACAACGGCCTGAAGGTGGCCAAGGGTTGGAGCGAGGCCTACTACACCGACTTCACCCGCAACGGCGGCGCGCGCCCTATCGTGGTCAGCTATGCCACCAGCCCGGCGGCGGAAGTGTTCTACAGCAAGGAAAAACTGGCCGAATCGCCGACCGCCAATCTGGCGCTGAAGGGCGGCGTATTCATGCAGGTGGAGGGCGTGGCCAAGGTCAAGGGCGGGCAGCAACCTGCGCTCGCGCAGCAGTTCGTCGATTTCCTGCGCGGCGAGGCGGTGCAAAAAGAGCTGCAGACCAGCATGTGGATGTACCCGGCGGTAGCCGGCGTGGCGCTGGCGCCGGTGTTCAAGCACGCCGCGCAGCCGGCCAGCTTCAGCAATCCGGATCTGAAGGCGATGCAGCACAAGACCGCCGCCTGGGTCAGCCGCTGGACGCGACTGGTGATCAAGAACGCGCCGTGATGCGGCGGGCTGCCGGCACTGGCCGGCAGCGACTACTACTCATGACGGTAACGGCAGCAGCCGTTACCGTTTTCCATTGTCGTGATGCAGAAAGTGTTGTCCTTGTCTAACTCCCGCTGGCTGGCCTTGCCGCCGCTGTCATTCCTGCTGCTGCTGGTCGGGCTGCCGCTGTCGCGCCTGCTGTACGAGGGCGGGCTGGCGTTCAGCCCGGCGCTGCTGAGCGACGCCTACCTGCAGTGGCGCCTGGGCTGGTCGCTACTGCAGGCGGCGGCCACTTGCGGGCTGACGCTGCTACTGGGGGTGCCGCTGGCGTGGGTGCTGGCGCACTTCGAGTTTCGTGGCCGCGCGCTGCTGTTGCGGGTGCTGATGCTACCGTTCGTGATGCCGACGCTGGTCGCCGGCCTCGGCGTGCTGGCGCTGTTCGGCCCGCACGGCCTCAGCGGGCTGAACCTGCAGGACACGCCGTGGCTGCTGCTGTACGGCAACCTATTCTACAACCTGCCGCTCTTGATCCGCGCCGCGGTGGACGGCTTTGACCACGTGCCGGCCAGCCGGCTGATGGTGGCGCGCACGCTGGGCGCCTCGCGCTGGCGCGCGTTCTGGCGCGTGGAGTGGCCGGTGGTGCGACCGTGGCTGGCGTCGGCGCTGTGCCTGATCTTCCTGTACTGCTTCTCCGGCTTCGGCCTGGCGCTGCTGCTCGGCGGTCAGCGTTACGCCACGGTGGAGGTCGAAATCTACTCGCTGGTCGCCTACGAGCTGAACCTGGCCGACGCCGGCGCGCTGGCGCTGCTGATGCTGCTGCTCGGCGCCGTCATCGCGCTGCTGTACGCGCTGATCGAGCGCCGCCTGGCGCGGCCGGACAAGCGCAGCCCGCCGCTGCGCCAGCCGGTGCAAGGTTGGCCGCAACGGCTGCTGCTGCTGGCCAGCCTGCTGCTCTTGGCGCTGTTCGCCGCCGCGCCGCTGCTGGCGGTGCTGCTGCGCGCGCTGCTGGCCGACGCCGCGGCGTGGCGGGTGCTGCTGCAGGACGACACCCTGCTGGCGCTGGGCAACACGCTGCGCTTCTCGCTGCTGGCGCTGCTGCTGGCGACACTCCTGGGCCTGCTGCACGGGCTGGCGGCGCGGCGCAGCGCCGGCCTGCGCGCGCTGATGTTCCTGCCCTTCATGGTGTCGCCAGTGTGCGTCGCCTTCGGCCTGCTGCTGGCCTATCCCGCCTACAGTGCGACGCTGGCGCTGCTGGTGGCCGCCTACGCGCTCTTGGCCTACCCCTTTGTCGCCAAGGCGGTGGTCAGCGCCCGCGACGCCTTGCCGCCGGCGCTGCCCAATGCCGCGCGCACGCTGGGTGCATCGCCGTGGCGCGTGTTCTGGCGTGTCAGCCTGCCGCTGATGCGCCCGGCGCTGCGCCGCGGCATGGCGTTTGCCGCCGCCACCGCCGTCGGCGAGTTCGCGGTCAGCCTGTTCCTGTCGCGGCCTGAGTGGCTGACGCTGACCACGCTGATCTATCAGCATCTGGGCCGCCCCGGTGCGGCCAACCTTGAGGCGGCGCTGGTGTTGTCCAGCGTGCTGCTGCTGCTGGCGCTGCTGGCATTCATGGCCATCGAGTGGCCGGAGAAGACCCATGCTCGAACTTCGTGACCTGGCGCTGGCGTTTGCCGGCCGCCGCGTGCTGGACGGCCTGTCGCTGCAGGTGGCCGCCGGCGAAACCGTGGCCCTGCTCGGCCCCTCCGGCGAGGGCAAGTCCAGCCTGCTGGCGGTGATCGCCGGCCTGCTGCGGCCGCAGCGAGGCCAGGTGTGGCTGGGCGGGCGCGACATCAGCCGCCTGCCGCCGGAGCAGCGCCAGCTGGCGATGATGTTCCAGGACCACGCGCTGTTTCCGCATCTCGACGCCGCGGCCAACGTGGCCTTCGGCCTGCAGGAACGCGGTGTGCCGCGTGCCGTCGCACGCCAGCGTGCCGAGGCGGCGCTGGCGGCGGTGGGCCTAGCCGGCCGTGGCGCGGCTGCCTGCCACCAGCTGTCCGGCGGCGAGCAGCAGCGGGTGGCGCTGGCGCGGGCGCTGATCGGCGAGCCGGCGCTGTTCCTGCTCGACGAACCGTTTTCCAGCCTCGACACCCATCTCAAGCAGCAGCTGATCGACGACCTGCGCCAGCGGCTGTCCGCCATGGCGGTGCCGACCTTGCTGGTGACGCACGACCGTCACGAGGCGTTCGCGCTGGCCGATCGCGTCGCCATCCTGCAGCACGGGCGGCTGATCCAGGTCGGTACCCCGGGCGAGGTGCTGGCGCAGCCGGCCAGCGCCTGGGTGGCGCGCTTTGTCGGCTTCGACAACGTCGCCGCCGATCACGCCATCCCGCCGGCGGCCTTCCTGCTCGGCGACGGCCAGCCGTTGCGCACGGTGAAACTGGTCGAGCCGCGGGTGGAGGGCTGTCGCGTGGTGGTGGCCGGCGACGGCGGCGACTGGGTGCTGTCGCTGTCGGCGCGCGAGCTGGCCTCGCAGCCGTATCCGCAGCGCGGCGGCCATCTGGCGGTGGGCGTCGATGCCGCGGCGCTGCTGCGCTGGTAGCGCTTTGCTGCACCAGGAAGTGACACGCGGCCAGCACCGGGCTTGAGGCGGAACAGGTGCCGGGCGCGGCTTTTGGTGTAAACTGCCACGCCTGTTTCCGGATAATTGCAGAAAGAACGCACCATGAAGCCGCATATTCTCGACACCCTCCACCAAGCCCGTAACGCGCTGGATGCGCTGCTGGCCAATCCGGCAGCGCTGGCTGCCATCGGCGATGCCGGTGATGCGCTGGTGAACGCCTTCCGCCACGGCAAACGGGTGTTCAGTTGCGGCAATGGCGGCTCTATGTGCGACGCGATGCACTTTGCCGAGGAGCTGTCCGGCCGCTACCGCCTGAACCGTAAGGCGCTGCCGGCGGCCAGTATCAGCGACCCCAGCCATATCAGCTGCGTCGGCAACGACTACGGCTACGAGGCGATCTTCTCGCGCTATCTGGAGGCGCACGCCGGGCAGGGCGACGTGCTGCTGGCGATTAGCACCAGCGGCAGCAGCAAAAACATCCTCGCCGCGGTGAACGCGGCGAAAGCGCTGGGCGTCACCGTGGTGGCGCTGACCGGCCGCCCCGGCTCGGTGATCGGCGAGCTGGCCGATATCGATGTCTGCACCCCGGGCGGCCAGTACGCCGACCGCGTGCAGGAGCTGCACATCAAGGTGATCCACATCCTGATCGAATCGGTGGAGCGCGCGCTGTTCCCGGAAAACTACGCCTGATTGTCATCGGCATGAAATATAAAGCCTGCTCGCGAGCAGGCTTTTTTTATTCAATTGCGACATGGTGTTACAGCTTTTTCGCCGTGACAGCTTGATTCTATTCTGGCTTTAATTGAGCAGGGTTGGCATCAATGTCGTTCTGGCGGCTTTTGCCACGGTCAGGCTTGAGTTTTGTGCGTCGAAACATGCGGATTTTGTCATAAAATTGCTTATAGGCTATGACTTTGGCAACTAAGTAGAAATACGGGGTGCTAAAAGATCGCATTGCACTGGGGCCGGGTTGGCACTAGATATCAACAGTGATGACATCAGGATCACCCCTGGTGTCGCGCTAAACCCCACCGGAGCCACCCCCATGCTGCGCAATCCCACCATCGGCCAGCGTTTAAGTTTTCTGGTCGTCGTTCTGCTCGCCATCGCCGCCTTTCTCGGCGGCTACGGCATGTATACCCAGTCCAAGATTCTTGCCGATTTTTCAAGTACCTATCACGATCGCGTGGTGCCGCTGCAGCAGCTGAAGCTGGTGGCGGACGGCTACGCGGTCAGCATTGTCGATGCCGCGCACAAGGTCCGCGCCGGCGCGCTGAACCGCGACGGCTTCCTCGCCAATCTGGATCAGGCCCGCACGCAGATCCGCCAGCAGTGGCAGGCCTACCGTGCCACCGAGCTGACCGCGAACGAGCTGCAGCTGGCGCAGCAGGCGGAGCGCAGCATGCAGGCGGCCGACCATACCGTCGACCGGCTGCGTGAACTGGTAGTGGCCGGCGATAACGCGGCATTGCAGACATTTAATGATGTTCAGCTGTACCCGGGGTTGGACCCGGTATCGGGGCGTATCTCCGCACTGATCGACCTGCAGCTGAAGGTGGCGGCACAGGAATACGCCGCGGCCGAGGCCGACGCCGCCTTCTGCGCGCGGGTGTCGCTGGCGCTGATGCTGCTGGGCATGGTGCTGGGTGCGGCGCTGGGCTACACCATCATCCGCCGCCTGCTGTCGCAGCTGGGCGGCGAGCCGGACGACGTGGTGGCGCTGGCCGGGCGCATTGCCAACGGTGACCTCAGCCTGCAGCTGCCGGTGCGCAGCGGTGACCGCCACAGCATCGTCGCCTCGATGGCAATGATGCAGCAGGCGCTGATCGCGCTGGTACGCAACCTGGACTGCATCGTGGCGCGACTGACGGTGAACGCGTCCGAACTGGCGGCCGCCTCGGAACAGGTTGCGGTCAGCGCCGAGGAGCAGACCCGTTCCGCGGCGTCGATGTCTGCCGCGGTGGAGCAGCTGTCGGTGAGCATCGCGTCGGTCAGCGACAATGCCCGCGATGTCGCCACCGACGCGCAGGCGTCCGGCAGTCTGGCGCAACAGGGGCAGGGCATCATCGAGCGCACTGTGCACACCATTCAGCAGGTGGCACAGCAGGCGCGTGACGCCAGCGGCCAGGCGGACCTGCTCGGCAACAAGTCGCAGCAGATCGCCAATGTGGTGCAGGTGATCCGCGACGTGGCGGAGCAGACCAATCTGCTGGCGCTGAATGCGGCGATCGAGGCCGCCCGTGCCGGTGAGCAGGGCCGCGGCTTTGCCGTGGTCGCCGACGAGGTGCGCAAGCTGTCGGAGCGCACCGCGCAATCCACCGCCGAGATCAGCGCCATCATCGGCGAGATGCTGGACAACAGCCAGCGGGTGGTGGCCGGCATACACGGCACGGTCGGGCAGATGGAGGACGGCCTGCAGCAGAGCCAGCAAGCGCAGGGCGCGGTGGTCGGCATCGGCGACAACGTTGGCCGCATCAACCACGCCATCGCCGAAATCTCGGTGGCGCTAGTGCAGCAGCAGGCGGCCGGCAGCGGCATCGCCGGCAATGTCGAGCAGGTGGCGCAGATGTCGGAGGAGACGTGCAGCGCCGCGGCACAAACGGCGGCATCGGCCGGCCAGCTGGAGCAGATGGCGCACGAGCTGAAGGCCGCCATCGATTTCTTCTCGCTGCCCGCCACCACCGCGCCGGTGCGCGACACGACGTTCGCCATGCCGCTGGCTAGCCGGCTACAGCCTGCCTGATGTCGGGCTAGACCTTGCCATGCGACACGGCCCCGCTCGGGGCCGTGTTGTTGATACTCAGCACGTGTTCACGATCTCGCACGCTCACGCGAGACAAGCGGAAAACGGCTGGGAAGCGGCGTTTATCCAGATCTGAACTGGCAGGCCGCAGCCGTTTTGAACGCGGCATCGCCCCGTTGATAACAGTCACGGCAGATCGTGGGCGGGTTCTCAGGCGGCGACGGTTTCCTGCGGCTGGCACACGTCCACCCAGTGGCCGTCGACCACGGCGACCAGCTGCGCCAGGCTGATGCGCACTGCGGTGTGCACGTCCCCGGCGGCGGGCAACACCTCGTCAAAGGCCTGCAGCGAGCTGTCCAGATACACCGGCAAGTCGGTGGCGAGGCCGAACGGGCACACGCCGCCGACCGGGTGCCCGGTCAGCGCCTCCACCTCGGCGGACGGCAGCATGCGGCCCTTGCCGAAGGCTTCCTTGAATTTGCGGTTGTCGATGCGGGCATCGCCGCGCGCCACCAGCAACACCACCCGGCCATCGCCCAGGCGGAACGCCAGCGTCTTGGCGATGCGCCCCGGCTCGACCCCATGCGCCTCGGCGGCCAGCGCCACTGTGGCGGTGCTGGTTTCCAGCTCGATGATGGAGATGTCCAGTTGGCGGGCGGCAAAAAATTCACGGACGGACTGCAGACTCATGGCGACCTCGGCTTGATGGCGAAGCGCTTATCTTGACAAGGTCGACGGGGTTTGAACATCCCCCGTGCCCAGCCTGGTCGGGGTAACGCGACGGCGCGGTGGCCATGTTAACGGGGTGGCGACCCGGCTGCGCGGTGCTGAACGCGGCGGCGCAGCGGGCGAAGGTTGGCCGCAACGGGCGTGGACGACACAGCCAAACCGCCGCGAGGGCGGCGGTTTGTTCAGCGGGTTCGGATAGCGGCCGGTGCGGTTCAGTTGTGTCGGTCGCGATCGCGCTGCTGCCTTTCAAGTAACAGCTCCTCCTCGGATGGCGGCATGCCCCGCGACGGCTGTCGTTGCTGCTGCGGCTGTCTGCTTTCCGGATACTGGCGTCGAGGCTCGGTGCGGAGATAGTCCGCACCGCCCTGCGGTGGCCGCTGCATGTCGGGTCGCTGTTGCTGCTCGATCCGGGGCTGGCCGGGTGCGGACTGCCGTGGCATGTCCTGCTGCTGACGGCCTGGCGACTGGCGCATGTCGGGTCGCTGTTGCTGCTCGATCCGGGGTTGGCCCGGCGCGGACTGCCGTGGCATGTCCTGCTGCTGATGGCCTGGCGACTGGCGCATGTCGGGTCGCTGTTGCTGCTCGATCCGGGGCTGGCCGGGCGCAGACTGTCGTGGCATGTCTTGCTGCTGCCAGTCTGGTGACTGGCGCATTTCAGGGCGTTGTTGTTGCTCGATCCGAGGTTGGTTCGGGCGGTCTCGCTGCTGGAAGTGCTGTTGCGTTAGCTCTTCACGTGGCTGGTAGCGGTAATTCTGCGAGCGGATCTCGCGCTGCTGTTCGGACGAGCGCGGGTAGTTTCTTTCCGAGTATCGCCGCTGATAGTGCGGCAAGGGCGCCGGGGCCGGTGCGGCACGCTGATCCCAGCGATCCCAGTCACGATGGTACCGGCTCCAGTCGCGTCCCCAGTGCTCATCCCAGCGCGGTGGGCGGTCGGCACGCCAGTAACGGAAGTACATCGGCGGGCGGCGGTAGTAGCGGATCGGCACGCGCAGCACGAACAGTGGCATGTAGACCGGCTCCACCTCCCACCACGGCCCGTTGTACCAGTCGCTGGCATACCAGCGGTCGTCCGAGTAGACCCAGTACAGCCCGTCGTAGAAGAAGAAGTTCAGGTTTAGACGGGGTGCGTAGTAAACCGGGTAACCCGGCACCCGCACCATCGCCGGATACGCCGGCAGGTCGATGCCCAAGCTGATGCCGGGCAGCTCGATGCCAATGCCGATACTGAGTTGGGCCTGGCTAGGCAGCGCCGGGAACAGCAGCAGGGATAAAGCAAGCAGCAGATAGCGCATGTCGGTTCTCCAATCAGGATAAACCACCCGCGTGGCGAGGATTGTTGCGAGCGGGGCTTGCCGGCGAAGACGGGATGGTGGGCACTGCATGGCACCGGAACAAACGCCGGCGAGCGCAACCTGTCCGCATCAGCAATGCTGTCATCTCTCCATTTTAGGCCGGATATGGCGCATTGCGAGGGCCAGCAGCTGGCTACGCCCGGCAGCAGACGAAGCGACCGACACGTCGCTGGGGGTCTTCGCGGCCACCCGCCGGCGGCGGGTACGCCATAACAAGGCTAGTTGTGTACCGGTGGCCGGCTCTGCGGCCGGGTCTTGCTTCCGTTTGCGATGCCGTAGTTGCCGGCCAGCTTTGGCGTAGCGCCGTGCTACCCGCCTGTGGTTGACGTGTCTGGCGGTCAAGCGGGCCAAACCGGACATTCAGTTGCCAATAGACCAACGGCTGCCTTCTGAAGAAAGGCAGCCGTCACAGCGCATTGACTTAGTCGCGGTAGCTGATGCCGTTCGGCCCGGCGCCTACCTGGTATGTGCTGAGCACGCGGTGTTGACGGCTATCGATCACCGACATGGTGCCGGATTCGATATTGCTGACAAAGACGTACTGGCCGTCACTGCTGATCGCCACGCCGTGTGCACCTGGGCCGGTTTTCACCTCGGCAATGGTTTTGCCGGCGGCCGGGTCGACCA
Source organism: Vogesella indigofera (assembly GCF_028548395.1). Taxonomy (NCBI): domain Bacteria; kingdom Pseudomonadati; phylum Pseudomonadota; class Betaproteobacteria; order Neisseriales; family Chromobacteriaceae; genus Vogesella; species Vogesella indigofera. Next base: position 14,778 of record NZ_JAQQLA010000002.1, read on the forward strand.
CCGATACGCGGTCGTCCGGTTGCTTGCTGCTGCCCTGGTTGGCCACGAATACCTTGCTGCCGTCCGGGGTGGCGTACATCTGGATCGGGTTGCGGCCAACCTTGACCTTGCCGCTCAGTTTGCGGCTGGCGGTGTCGATCAGACCCAGCGCGTTTTCCGCGCTGAGCGACACATAGGCCTGCTTGCCATCAGCGGAGAAACCCACCTGTACCGGGGACTTGCCCACGGCGATGCGCCCGGTTTCCTTCAGGCTGGGCACATCGATCACCGAGATGTTGTCCTCTTTCACATTGGCAACGTACAGGGAGCTGCCGTCTGGGCTCAGGCGCAAGCCGTGCGGATAGGTGCCGGTCTTGATGCTGCCAAGCTGGCTCTTGCTTGCCAGGTCATACACCTGCACAGCGTTGTTGCCGGCATCGGTGACAAAGGCCAGCTTGCTATCGCGGTCGGTCACGACGTGCCCCGGGTGACCCGCCACCGGCAACACAAAGCTCGGCTTGCTGCCCAGCGGCAGGTCGAACACCTGCAGTTCGCCGGCACTCTGGCCGCTGCCATGGTGGCCGGCATGGATATTCATGCCCACCGCCAGCAGGCGCTTGCCATCGGCACTGACCTGTACATTGTGCGGCGAGATTTCCAGCGGGATGGTGGTGACATTGCCATCGGCCAGCGTGATCTGGCTGATGGAGTTGCCGCGTTCATTGGCGGTAAACACCGTGCCAGATGGCGCCGCCAGTGCGGAAGTGGCTGCCAGCGAGAAGGCTAGCAGCAGCGAGGCGGGAATAAGCTTGCGCATGAGGGGTTCCTTTAATAATGGTGTGTCTGCCCCTTGGCGGGGACAAAAGCGGGGGTGTGCTGTCGGTAGGATTGGTAGCGCTCGCCAAACTGCGCCAGCATGTCGGCCTCTTCGTGCAGCGCGAGGCGGGAGTAGATCCAGACCAGAATCGGGAACATCAGCAGCGTCAGCAAGGTTGGCCACTGCAGCAGGAAGCCGAACATGATGACGACGAAGCCGACGTATTGCGGATGGCGAATACGGGCATAGGGCCCCGCCGTCGCTAGCTCATGCCGGCGCTGGGCGTGATACAGCACGCGCCAGGCGGTGGACAGCAGCCAGAAACCGGCGAAGATCAGCACCGTGCTGAGCAGGTGGAATGGTCCCCAGTGCGGATTGCCACGCCAGCCAAACATCACTTCCAGCAGATGGCCATTGTCGTGCGACATGAAATCGACACCGGGGAAACGGCTGCCCAGCCAGCCGGACAGCAGGTAAATGGTCAGCGGGAAGCCGTACATCTCGGTAAACAGCGCCACGATAAAGGCGGAAAACATCCCCAGCGAGCGCCAGTCCCGTGCCGACTTTGGCTTGGTGAAGCTGAAGGCGAAGATGATGAAGACCAGCGAGTTGATCAGTACCAGTCCCCATAATCCGTAGGCCTGCATATGGTCGTTCATGGTTGTTCTCCATCCTGATCGTGCTGGTGAGGGCGGCGTGATGCCCCGCCATGGTGATGGCCGTGGCCGTGATGCATGAACAGGTGCATCAGCGGGCAGGCAAGCAGCAGCAGGTACGGCAATGCGCCCAATACATGCGCCCGGTGCTCGGTGAACAGGAAGAAACCGGCCACCAGTACAAAGCCGACGAAGACCCAGTGGCTGCGCTTGCCATGCTGATCGTGTTGCTCGGTCATGTCAGACTCCTTTCCCATGCTGGCTGTCATGCTCATCCGGTTTGTTGGCGGCGACGGCCTGGTCAATCTCGGATTCCGCCTGCCGTGCCAGCCGGTAGCTCAGCCAGATCACGCCCCACGGACATGTGGCCAACAGCAGTGCCAGCAACAGCGTGGCAAGCGACAAACCGAAGCGCAGCAGCACGAACAGCATGATGGCAAGCGCCAGCAGCGCGCATAGTTGGTAGGCCCGGGTCTTCATGATGTCGCTCCTTCCGCCTGGGTACTGATCGGCAAGCGCTTCAGCAACGCCGAGTTGACGATGACGGAGAGCGAGCTCAAGGCCATGGCGGCACCGGCCACCATCGGGTTCATGAAACCCAGGGCAGCGATGGGGATGCCGATGCTGTTGTAGATGAAGGCCCAGAACAGGTTCTGCTTGATCTTGCGCATGGTGGCGCGGGACAGGCGGATGGCGTTCTCCACGTCGCGGACATCGTTGCGAATCAGGATGATACCGCCGGTTTCCTTGGCGACATCCGAGCCGGAGCCGATGGCGATACCGATGTCGGCGGTAGCCAGTGCCGGGGCATCGTTGACGCCATCGCCCACCATCGCCACCACCTCACCTTCCTGCTGCAGCTGCTGGATCACCTTGACCTTGTCCTCCGGCAGCACCTCGGCAATCACCCGTTCGATCCCCAGCTGCCGGGCGATGGCGTCCGCAGTACGCTGGTTGTCACCACTGAGCATCACCACCTTGATGTGCTGCTGCTTGAGCAGGGCAATGGCTTCGCTGGCCTCGGGCTTCAGCGTGTCGGCCACGGCGATGAGGCCGACCAGCTTGTCGCCATACCCCACCAGCATCGCGGTCTTGCCGTTTTGCTCCAGATGCCGCATGGCGTCATCCGCCACGCCGGTGGCGATGCCCTGCTGGGCCAGCAGCCGCCGGTTCCCCAGCCATACCGGCAAACCATTGACCTGGCCGCGGATACCCAGACCTGCCAGGCCGGTGATGGCGCTGGCCTGCGGCAAAGTCAGCTGCCGATGGTTGGCCGCACGCACGATCGCCTCACCCAGCGGGTGCTCCGAGCCGGTTTCCACCGCCGCCGCCAGGCGCAGCACGTCCAGCTCGTCGCACCCATCAAACGGTACGATGTCGGTCACCGTCGGTTCGCCACGGGTGAGGGTGCCGGTCTTGTCGAAGACCACGCAGCTGAGCTTCTCCGCCCGCTCCAGCACCTCGCCGCCGCGGATCAGCATGCCGCCGTCCGCCCCCTTGCCGACCCCCACCATCAGCGCCGCCGGGGTGGCGATACCCAGCGCACACGGGCAGGAGATGATCAGCACCGCAATGAAGGCCAGCAGTCCCTGCGGGAAGTCGCCGGCCAGCCACCAGCCGACAAACGCCAGCACCGCCACGCTGATCACGGCCGGCACAAAGTAGCGGGTTACCTCGTCCGCCAGCCGCTGGATGTGGGCGGTGCTGCTCTGCGCTTCTTCCACCATGCGGATGATCTGCGCCAGCGCGGTATCGGCGCCGATGCGGGTGGCACGGAAGCTGAACACGCCGGCGCGGTTCAAGGTGCCGCCAATCACGGTGTGACCGGGCTGCTTTTCCACCGGCATGGATTCGCCAGTCAGCATCGACTCATCCACCGTGGAGTGGCCGGAGATGACCTCGCCGTCGGTGGCGATCTTCTCGCCGGGCTTCACCACCACGGTTTCCCCGACCATGATGCTGCCGGCCGGAATCTCCACCTCCTGGCCATCGCGCAGCACATGGGCGGTGGCGGGTTTGAGGTCCAGCAGCCGGCGTACGGCGGCGGAAGACTTTTTCTTGATGATCTCTTCCATGTAGCGCCCCAACAGCACGAAGGCGATGATCACGGCGGAGACTTCAAAGTACACGTCGCGCTCGGCCACCTTGACCGGCAGCACGTCCGGGAAGAACATCACCACCACGCTGTAGAAGTACGCCACCGAGGTACCCAGCGCGATCAGGAAGTCCATGTTGATGTTGCCGGTGCGCAGCGTATTCCAGGCACCACGGTAGAAGGTCCAGCCGCCGATGAACTGCACCGGGGTCACCAGCAGGAACAGCCACATGCCCCAGGTGAACCAGGGCAGATCGGGAATGGGCGCCCAGCTCAGCAGCGTGGCACCGGTTGCCAGCCCGAGGAAGGCACCGGCCCGCAGCACCGCCAGCGCCAGTACCCCGGTCATCGCGATGGTGACGCGGGTTTTCATCGACTTCAGTTCGTTTTCCGGCGACTCGAAGGTGCGCAGGCAGGTCTCGCTGCAGAAGTAGTAGCTGCGCCCGCCACGTTCGCTCTTCAGCGCGGTGGCCTTGTTGACCAACATGCCGCAGATCGGGTCTTTGGCCTTTTCTCCAGGCGCGGTCGCGGCGCTTGCGGGGGCATGGTGCTGATGTTGCGACCCAGCCGCTGGCAGCGTATCGGCCGGTGCCGCCGTATAGCGCGCGGGTGCGGCGACAAACTGCTGCTGGCAGTGCGCGGAGCAAAACCAGTAATCCTGCCCGGCATAGCGATAGTTGGCCGCAGCCTTGCTGCTGTCCACCGTCATGCCACATACCGGATCCTTGACGTTAGCCATGCCTTCACTCCTTGTCCGGGGGTGCTCAGTGCGCCTGGTGCTTACAACAGCGCGCCAGACACTGGTTTACCCAGCTGAATACCGTGCCGGTGACAAGGCCCCACCCCACCAGCACCGTCAGCGGGAAGAAAAAATCCCCCAGGCTGAATGGTGTCGGTGTGCGAAGCCGGCCAAAGTCCAGCCCGTGGAACAGGGCGTTCAGAAAGGCAACGCCTTGCTCCGGCCACAGCCGGTACAACAGCGCGCACACGGTGTAACTGATGGCCATGGTGATCGCGAGGCTGCGACCGGTATGCCAGTGCGAGGTCTTCATCTGGATACTCCTGCGGGAAGGGCACAGGGAGGTGTGGGTCGGGCGCGCCGCGATCAGCGCCGCGCCTTACCTACCATGGCGGCACCCGATTTATTGCATGGGCATCGTTTTGCCTTGCTGTCCCATCATCTGCTGCATCATGTCCATCATCTTCATGCGCTGTTCCATCATGGTTTTAGCGTCTGCGGCCCCAGCACCCATGCCCTGACACGGCATCATGCCTTTGGCCATCATGTCCTTATCCATGGCCTGCATCATGGCCATGCCGTCCTGCATCGACTGCATCTGCTCAGCCATGAGTTTTTGTCGTTCCTGTGGCGTCTTCGCCGCCATCATCTTGTCGTGCATGGTGCGCATCTTCTGCATCTGCATTTCCATGTTGGCAGGGCTTGCTGGCATCGGCGGCTGTGCCGCCCAGGTCGGCGTGGCAAGCGCCAGTAGCAGCAGTGCCGCAGGCCAGGTTTTCTGGTTTTTCATGATCGGATTCCTTAGGCGTGAGAACGGATGGTTTTCGTGCGACAGGCGCGAGTGAAGTCGCTACGAGGCAAGGCGTCGTAGTGGCGTGAATGCAAAGCGGGCTAATTGTTGAAGCGCTGGAACAGCAGATGCGGACGGGGCGGTGTGCCACCGGGAGTGGCGGGTGAGTTCAGGCGTGTGACGCTGGCGGGTGATAGCAGCAGCAATGGCGGCAACAGGAACCAGGCAATCAGCAGGACAGACAGCAGGGAGGGCATCGCAACGCTGACCTCCCCCTTGGCGATGGGGGCGGAAAGCGTCTGGCAGGCTTGTTCACACAGGGCGGACTCGTCGTGAGTTCCGGCATGGTCAGTTGCCGTCAGTTGCTGAGTCTGCAAGGTGCCCGGTGTGGCAAAGTGATGGGAGGCCTGCTCGTACCGCTGACAAGCCAGCAGTACGCCAAACGCAAGCACCAGACACCATGCCACCAGTAACAGGCGACACAGTTGCCGGGTTCTTGTTTGGGTGAGGCGCATGATGACAAGCTCTCGTAAACGTTAATCGCACTATAGACCGCCGCTTACCAAGCGGGCTTGATGACGGTCAATCACTTCTGGCGGCCATGGTCAGTTTTTCCGCACCCGCTGGTTTAACTCGTCGTGCTGGGCACGTATTTCAGTTGGCCATTGGCTTTTTATCCAAGACAGCGCGGCGACAATGTCGGCATCGCTCAGTGTGCCTTCGTAAACCGGCATCGCGGACTGGTAATCCGGCATGTTGGCCACCTTGGCAATGCCGTATTTGGTCAGCGCAAACAGCATGTCGTCCGGATGGTGCCAGGTGTGCCCGGTCTCGTTGTGTGGCGGCGCCGGCAGCATGCCTTGGCCATTGCGTTCCCGCCAGTTGGGCTGTCCTTCCAGCTGGCCACCATGGCAGCTGGCACAGTTCGCCAGATAGACCTGCCGGCCGCGCGAGACCAACGCCGTATCATCCGGGCGTAGCATGATAGGCCCCGACTCCTGCCGGTTACGGTCGTAAAAATATCCCCCCAGCCCTGCAGCCAGCAGGCCGGCTACGGCAGTGGCAACAATGATGTTTCGTCTGCGATTGAGTGACGGCATGTTTTCACGATCTGCATGAAGTGGAAGAAATCATGGCCAGCGGTAAGCTGGCCATGATCGTTAGCTGGCCGGTTGAATGTCGGTGACCAGCATTTTGCCGTCCTCATGGCTGACCATGAAACGGATTTTGTCACCGACCTTGACCTTGTCCAGCAGCGCCTTGTCCTTGGCGATAAACACCATGGTCATGCCTTGGTCTGTCCCTCTCTTGGGGGCAATGAGACAAGGCTGCTTTCTCACAAGCAGCTGTCAATGCCATGAGACATGACTTACGGCTGCTTTGGCCGACGATCTGCTAGTGATCTCCTTTGGCCAGCTGCTGGTCGGCCAAAACGGCCAGCCAGCCCCCTGCATGGAGTGGCCGATTGTTGCTACCAAGCAGGCCTTTGATGACAAACAACGATGTCGCCACGGAACTGGGGCAACACCAGTCAGATATCGGTGCATATCGGACGTGAGTGAGGTGGCTCGACCGCCAGTTGACACTCCCCCGCTGAACTGCGAACCTTCGCGCTTCAATTTATTTGCCACTGCCCGCCATGAAAATCACCCAAAACACCGCCGTCACCCTGCAAATGAAAGTCACAGACAGCCAAGGTCTGGTTTACGACGATGGCAAAACCCCGGTCTCCTACCTGCACGGCGATTACGACAACCTCTTCCCCAAACTGGAAGCCGCACTGGAAGGCCAGGAATCCGGCTTTCAAACCACGCTGGAACTCGCGACCGAAGACACCTTCGGCGAGCGCGACGAAGCCCTGGTCACCACCATGCCCAAGGCTGATTTTCCGCCTGGCATCAAGGTAGGCGGCCAGATCCAGCGCATCGGCCCGGATGGCGAGCCGCGCTATTACTTTGTTACCAAGATCAAAGGCCCAACCGTATTGCTGGACGGCAACCACCCGCTGTGCGGCAAAACCCTGCGCTTCGCCCTCAAGGTCGTGGACGTCCGCGAGGCAAGCGCCGAGGAAGTTGCCCACCAGCATGTACATGGCGAGCACGGGCATCAGCACTGACACCTCGCCGCACATAAACAAAGCCCTCCCATCCGGGAGGGCTTTGTTTTGCCTGGACCCCACCTGCCATTTGGAGCTGGTGATCTGCTTCTGGTCCGCTCGCCACCTGCAAGCCCAACTTCGTGTTCTCGACGTGCTCCCTCTCAGATGGCCACACTTAGCCCCTTGGAGTGATGGTGGCCATACTTGATTGCAGCGAATTCATCTGAAGCTCGGCCGAAGCCGCCGTAAGTCATATTTCATGGCATCGGCAGCAGCTTGTGAGAAAGCAGCCTTATCTCATTGCCCTCCAGGACCGGGACAGACCCGTTTGCCTTCCTCACTGGATTGATCGGCAGGAAGATGGATGGCCATTAGTCAGCCCGTGGCCCTGCAGACCAGCCCATAGGCGACACTCCCCTTAATCAAGGGTTGAGCAGCTCTGTAGTGACCAGGAAGTCGTGCCCCTCTCTTCGAGCGATGAACGGTTCAAGCCGAGGGACAAAGCGATTCCAGTTGTCAGCCAGCTCCCGGATTGAATGGGCAATGCCCAGCTGTTCAATCTGGAGAAAATCATCTACGGCTTCAGCATCAATGTGGAAGTGAACAGGGACGCCATCGAATCGGGCGTGAACCATGATCCTGTCCCCACCAACGTCGTGCAGTTCTTCAAGCTCAAGCATGGCCGCCTCCGTTTCAGAATGTTCCCACAATGCCAAGGTAGCCCATACCGGAGGCCAGACCAAGGGCTATCAGCAAGCTACCCGGCCACAAAACAGCAGCAGGGTACGGCCTGCGCCATGGTGAGTCAGGAGCATGATGAACACCACGCAGGACCAGGAGAAAATCAGCTTCCAGAAGGCCTGTTTTCTGCTCCGCTCGACAAGCTCATGGGGAAGCGTTCGTACTCATCACTAGTCAGACACCGATTCATATCCTGCGATTTCTGAATTCTTCGTAGCTTTCAGGAATAGGGATAAGTCATACGTGCTGCAGAAAAGGTCGTGGAACCCGAACCCTCCGTACTACTTCTGACATACAGGTCCCTGATGTAGTTGGTTGCTCAGCACATCAGCTCGCTTTACAGAATTCTGTCTACTTCAAGAGCCGTTCGCAGCCACACAAAAAAGGAAGGGGCTTCTGAGCCCCTTCTTCGCAGCTGCCCGACAGACTTAATTGTCTCCCGACAGACTTAATTGTCTCCCGACAGACTTAATTGTTTCCTATCAGGATCGTCTACCAGTTGCTCTCCCGTTCCGGGGTGGCGGTGATGTTGTGGATCGACAGGTCGGCGCCGTTGAATTCTTCCTCGTCGCTGAGGCGGATGCCGACCACTTTCTTCAGCACGCCGTACACCAGGTAGCCGCCACCAAAGCCGATGCCGATGCCGGCCGCTGTGCCGATCAGCTGCGAGGCCAGGCTGACGCCGCCGGCGCCGCCCAGCCAGTGCTGGCCGAACAGGCCGGCGGCGATGCCGCCCCAGGCGCCGCACAGGCCGTGTAGCGGCCACACGCCGAGCACGTCGTCGATCTTCCAGCGGTTTTGCGTGAGGGTGAACAGGTACACGAACATGGCGCCGGCGACGCCGCCGGTGACCAGCGCGCCCAGCGGGTGCATCACGTCGGAGCCGGCGCACACCGCCACCAGTCCGGCCAGCGGGCCGTTATGGATAAAGCCGGGGTCGTCGCGGCCGGCCCACATCGCGGTCAGCGTGCCGCCGACCATCGCCATCAGCGAGTTGACCGCCACCAGCCCGGAGATGCCGCCGACCTTCTGCGCGCTCATCACGTTGAAGCCGAACCAGCCGACGATCAGGATCCAGGCGCCCAGTGCCAGGAAGGGGATCGACGACGGCGGGTGGGCGCTGACGCGGCCTTCCTTGGTGTAGCGGCCGCGGCGGGCGCCGAGCAGCAGCACTGCCGCCAGCGCGATCCAGCCGCCGACGGCGTGAACCACCACCGAGCCGGCAAAGTCGTGGAACGGCGCGCCGAAGTTGGCCGTCAGCCAGTCCTGGATGCCGAAGTGGCCGTTCCACACGATGCCTTCAAAGAACGGATACACCAGTCCGACCAGCAGGAAGGTGGCCGCCGATTGCGGGTGCAGGCGTGCGCGCTCGGCGATGCCGCCGGAGACGATGGCGGGAATGGCGGCGGCAAAGGTCAGCAGGAAGAAGAACTTCACCAGTTCATAGCCGTTGGCCTGGCTGATGTGGCTGACGTCACTGAAGAAGTGCACGCCGTAGGCGACGCCGTAGCCGACAAAGAAGTAGGCCAGCGCCGAGATGGCAAAGTCGGTGAGGATCTTGACCAGGGCGTTGACCTGGTTTTTCTTGCGCACGGTGCCCAGCTCCAGAAAGGCGAAGCCGGCGTGCATCGCCAGCACCAGAATGGCCCCGATCAGTAAGAACAATACGTCGTTTGCACTTGTTTCCGTCATGCCTGCGCTCCAATGGTGCGTATCCGTGGTGCAGCACGGCGGGCTGCGGATACGAATGCCTGTGATTGGGGCGCTTTCTTGCAAAAATGGTGCCAGCGGGCGCCAGCCTTGTGCATCAAGGCGTCATGACGATGCCTTGTGCTGGCCGTTGGTGCGGATGGCGGCGATTGCCTTGATTTGGTGCGGATGGATGTGCGGTATTGGTGCGTGCTGCGGCCAACGTTGGCCGCAGCCTCAGAACCTGTTCACGATCTGCTGCGACTTCATCGCGATGGGCGATGCGGTGTTGGCTGCGGCTGCGGCATGCTTGTCTCTATCCGGATAAACGCCGCCTCCGCAGTCGTTTTCGCCCGGTCTTGGTGAGAGCGCACGCGATCGTGAACACGCTCTCAGGCCGGTTGCAGGGCCTCGACGCGGTCGTCGCGCTGCAGGATCTGCCGCAGGAATCGCTGCATGCTGTGATCGTCACCGGTGGTGACGAAGCGGTACTGCGGTGGCGTCTGTGGGCCGCTGCGGCAGTGGTGTTGCTGCAGCAGGCGCAGCGTCTGGCGCACCACGGCGTCGGTGGGGTCGATGATGTCGATGTGCGGCGGCAGCTGCTCACGGATCAGCGGCGCCAGGAACGGGTAGTGGGTGCAGCCGAGCACCACGTGGTCGACGTTGTGCGCCAGCAGCGGCGCCAGCGCCGCGGCGACGGTGCGCCGGGCGTTGTCGCTGTCCAGCTCGCCGCTTTCCACCAGCTCGACAAAGCCGGTGCCGGCCTGGCTGTAGATCTCGGCGTGATCGTGCAGCTGTGCCGCCAGCTGGCGGAATTTCTCGCCGCGCAGCGTAGCCTGCGTCGCCAGCACGCCGATCTTGCCGCTCTGCGTCGACAGCGCCGCCGGTTTGATCGCCGGCTCCATGCCGACAATCGGCAGCGCCGGGTGGCGCTGGCGCAGATGGCGCGCCGCGGCGCTGGTGGCGGTGTTGCAGGCGATCAGCAGCAGGGTGGCGCCCTGTGCCAGCAGGTAGTCGGCGATCAGCTCGGCACGGGCGATCAGCTCGTCGTCGCTGCGCCCGCCGTAAGGGCAATAGCCCTGATCGGCAAGGTAGATCACCGGTTCGTCGGGAAGCTGGGCGGTGAGCTCGCGCCACACCGAAAGGCCGCCTAGGCCGGAATCAAACATGCCGATCATGAGGGATTAACTGTTCTGGATGACGATTTTCGGGAATTTACCAGAGAAGTCGCGTGCCTTGTCGCCGACCTTGACCGCCACCTTGCGCGCGATCTGCTGGTAGCGTGCCGCCAGCGCGCTGTCCGGCGCTGCCGCCACCGTCGGGCAGCCGTCGTCGGTGGCCAAGCGGATGCCCAGATCCAGCGGCAGCGAGCCGAGCACGTCGACGCCGTACTGCGCGCTCATTTTGTCGGCGCCGCCGTGGCCGAAGATGTGTTCTTCGTGGCCGCAGTTGCTGCACACGTGCATGGCCATGTTCTCGACGATGCCGAGGATGGGCACGCCGACCTTCTCGAACATCTTCAGCCCCTTCTTGGCATCCAGCAGTGCGATGTCCTGCGGCGTGGTGACGATGATGGCGCCGGTGACCGGCACCTTCTGCGACAGCGTCAGCTGGATGTCGCCGGTGCCCGGCGGCATGTCGATCACCAGGTAGTCCAGCTCGTTCCACAGCGTGTCGTTGAGCAACTGCTGCAGCGCCTGACTCACCATCGGGCCGCGCCACACCATCGCCTGGTCCTCGTCGACCAGGTAGCCGATCGACATCGTCTGCACGCCGTGCGCCGGCAGCGGTACCAGCTTGCCGTCGATCACCTCCGGCTTCTGGCCCTGCAGGCCCATCATCAAGGGCTGCGACGGGCCGTAGATGTCGGCGTCCAGAATGCCGACCGAGGCGCCTTCCGCCGCCAGCGCCAGCGCCAGGTTGGCCGCAGTGGTGGACTTGCCGACGCCGCCCTTGCCGGACGACACCGCGATGATGTTCTTCACCCCCGGCAGCAGCGGCACGCCGCGCTGTACCGAGTGGCTGGTGATCTCGCTGACCACGTCGATGCTCAGCTTGCGCTCGCCGGCCAGCGGCGCCAGCCGCTCGCGGAACAGCTCGGCGATGGCGGCGAAGCGGCTTTTGGCCGGGTAGGGCAGGGCCACGCGCACATTGAGGTGGGCGGCATCGTTTTGCTGCACGCTGACACCTTTGCGGTAGGGCTTGTGGGTGTCTTCGTCGATCAGGTCGGCGATGGCATCGAGAATGTCGGTGTCGGTCAGGGCCATGTCAGTAGTCCGGGAAGCGGCGTCGCCATGGACGCCAAACAGTTTGCCGAGTCGGGAAAGCATGATGGTGATCTTGAGTGGGGTGAATATCCGACTATTTTAATCGGGTTTGCCGCGGGCGAACAGGCTTGCCCGCCGTTTTGGCCGCAGCCGCCATGATAAGCGCTGCGCCGGCGTCGTGCATGCGCTGTCGGTCGCGCTTGCGGCCAACGTTGGCCGCAGTGTGGCGCTTACTTTTTTGTCATGGTGGCTGTATAGACATATTTGCTGGTGTAAGTGGCTGATTCGGCGTAGAATCGACGCCTTTTTTCTGAACCGGCGCAGGGTGGCAGACTGCGCCGTTGTGGTTTTCCCGAGGTTACGTTTTGTCTGAATTCACCAAGATTTCCCGTTTGACCCCGGCGCGGATGCTGTTCCCGCTGGCGCTGGTGCTGTTTGAATTTGCGGTCTATATCGCCAACGACATGGCGCAGCCGGCGATGCTGCGCGTGGTGCAGGAGTTCGGCGTCGGCATTGAATGGGTGCCGATGGCGATGACCGCCTTCCTGCTCGGCGGCGCGCTGATGCCGTGGCTGACCGGGCCGCTGTCCGACCGCATCGGCCGCCGTCCGGTGCTGCTGGGCGGGGTGGTCTATTTCATCGTCGCCTGCCTCGCCACCTATCTGGTGACCTCGATCGAGGCGTTCATGGCGTTGCGCGTGCTGCAGGGCGTCGGGCTGTGCTTCATCAACGCCGTCGGCTACGCCGCGGTGCAGGAGGCGTTCGAGGAGAAGACCGCGGTCAAGGTCACCGCGCTGATGGCCAACGTGGCGCTGATCGCGCCGATGGTCGGCCCGTTGGCTGGCGCCGCGCTGATCGAGTTCGCGCCGTGGCGCAGCTGCTTCCTGTTCATCGCCGGCGTGTCGCTGCTGGCGCTGATCGGGCTGTGGTGGAAGATGCCGGAAACGGTCAACGTTGGCCGCACGCGCGCACCGTTGCGCCGCATGGGTGGCGATTATCTGGCGCTGCTCGCCGACCGCCGCTTCGTGCTGTCGCTGCTGTGCATCCCGCTGCTGGCGATGCCGCTGATGGGCTGGATCGCGCTGTCGCCGGTGCTGCTGGTGGAAGACCTCGGCATGAGCACCGTCGAATACGGTCTGTGGCAGCTGCCGGTGTTTGGCGGCCTGATCGCCGGCAATTTCGCGCTGGTGTTGCTCACCGAGCGCCTGGCGCTGGGGCGCTCGGTGCTGCTGGGCATGTGGCCGATCGTCGGCGGCCTGGCGCTGATGCTGGGCGGCATCCAGTTCAGCGCTGTGCCGCACATCTATATGGTGGCCGGCATGAGCCTGATGGCCTTCGGCGAGGGGCTGTCGTTTGCGGTGCTGTACCGTTTCGCACTGATGGCCAGCACGGTGAGCAAGGGCACGGTGTCGGCGGCGATGAGCATGCTGTCGATGGCCGGCTACGCGCTCGGTATCGAGCTGTTCCGTCACGCCTATATCGCCGGCGGCATGATCGGCTTCGCGCTGATGTCGCTGCTGACCTCGCTGCTGTTCGTGCTGGTCGCGCGGCCGCGGGTACGCCACGCGATGAAGCTGCGCGCGGCGCCGGTGGCGCAGGCAGCCTGATGTTTCGGGCACACGGTTTATAAAGGTTGGCCGCAACGCTGTTGCGGCCAACCTTTGTCGTTATAATCGACGGTTTCGTATTGCTTATCGGGATGCATTTCATGACTAAACGCCAGATTCTGGTTACCAGCGCACTGCCGTACGCTAACGGCGCCATCCACTTGGGTCATATGGTTGAACACATCCAGACCGATGTCTGGGTGCGCTTCCAGAAGATGCGTGGCCACGAGTGCTACTACGTCTGTGCCGACGACACCCACGGTACCCCGATCATGCTGGCCGCGGAAAAGCAGGGCATCACCCCGGAGCAGCTGATCGAGCGCGTCAACACCGAGCATCTGGCCGATTTCAGCGGCTTCCACATCGGCTACGACAACTACTACAGTACCAACAGCCCGGAAAACAAGGCGTTCTCCGAGCAGGTCTACCTCGCGCTGAAGGCCAACGACAAGATCGCCAGCCGCACCATCGAGCAGCTGTTTGACCCGGAAAAGAACATGTTCCTGCCGGACCGCTTCGTGAAGGGCGAGTGCCCGAAGTGCGGCGCGGCCGACCAGTACGGCGACAACTGCGAGAAGTGCGGCGCCACCTACAGTCCGACCGAACTGAAGAACCCGTACTCGGCGGTGTCCGGCGCCAAGCCGGTGCTAAAGACGTCCGAGCACTACTTCTTCCGCCTCGGCGAGTGCACCGACTTCCTCAAGGACTGGACCGGCGGCAGCAGCCTGCGCGGTGACGGCGGCAGCCAGGCCCACCTGCAGGCCGAGTCGCTGAACAAGATGAACGAGTGGATCGAAGGCGGGCTGCAGGACTGGGACATCAGCCGCGATGCGCCGTACTTCGGTTTCGAGATCCCCGGCGCGCCGGGCAAGTACTTCTACGTGTGGCTGGACGCGCCGATCGGCTACATGGCCAGCTTCAAGAACCTGTGCGATCGCACTGGCATCGATTTCGACGCGTGGTTTAAGCCGGACAGCAAGACCGAGATGTACCACTTCATCGGCAAGGACATCCTCTACTTCCACGCGCTGTTCTGGCCGGCGATGCTGAAATTCGCTGGCTACCGTGCGCCGAGCGGCGTGTTCGCGCACGGCTTCCTGACCGTGGACGGTCACAAGATGTCCAAGTCGCGCGGCACCTTCATCACCGCCAAGTCCTACCTCGACTGCGGCCTCAACCCGGAATGGATGCGCTACTACATCGCCGGCAAGCTCAACGGCCGCATCGAGGACATCGACCTCAACCTGGGTGACTTCGTTGCGCGCGTGAACTCGGACGTGGTCGGCAAGTTCGTCAACATCGCCAGCCGGGCCGCCGGCTTCATCAGCAAACGCTTCGGCGGCCAGCTTGCGGCCAAGCTTGAGGACGAAACCCGCCTGCTGGGCAATATCGCCGGTGAAGCGGAGAACATCGCCGCAGCCTTCGAGGCGCGCGAGTACGCCAAGGCCTTGCGCGAAATCATGGCGATTGCCGACATTGTCAACGGCTACGTCGACGCCAACAAGCCGTGGGAACTGGCCAAGCAGGAAGGGCAGGACGCGCGCCTGCACGAAGTGTGCAGCGTGCTGATCAACGCCTTCCGCCTGCTGACCATCTACCTGAAGCCGGTGCTGCCGAAGCTGGCCGAAGGCGTGGAGGCCTTCCTCGACGTGGCGCCGCTGCAGTGGGCGGACGCCGACCAGCTGCTGCTGGGCCACACCATCAAGCCGTACCAGCACCTGATGCAGCGCATCGACCCGTTGCTGGTGGAAAAACTCATCGAAGCGAACAAGCAAAGCATGGAAACACAAGCACCGGCCGCTGCGGCCAATTACGAGCCGCTGGCCGACACCATCAAGATCGACGACTTCGCCAAGCTCGACCTGCGCGTCGGCAAGGTGCTGGCCTGCAACTTTGTCGACGGCTCCGACAAGCTGTTGCAGTTCACCGTCGACCTCGGCTTCGAACAGCGCAACATCTTCTCCGGTATCCGCGCCGCCTACCAGCAGCCGGAAACCCTGGTTGGCCGCAAGGTGATCGTGGTCGCCAACCTGGCCGAACGCAAGATGCGCTTCGGCGTGTCGCAGGGCATGATCGTGTGCGCCTCCGGCACGGAGGATAACGGCGGCCTGTTCCTGCTGGATGCCGACGACGGCGCCGAACCGGGCATGCGCATCGGCTGATTGCCTTGCCGTGTTGCCGCACTGCCAATGCCCCGTCGCCGACGGGGCATTTTTCATGGCGGCGATTCATCAGATTTTCATAATTGCTGCTTAAGCTGCGATCAGTGCTGCGGGAACTCCGTGAAACTACCTATAGTCAATAGCAACATAAACACGTTATCGTAGCGTGAGCTTATGTTGTTTTAGTAAGCCGGATAATCGTCAGAAAAAGAATGACAAAAAGGAAAAATCATGAGAATCAACCAACTTGAGCCAGGCCATAGCATCCTGGAAACAACCGACAGCGGTGAAGAAATCCGCTTTGAAGTCATCAACGTCAAGCCGCTGGGCCGACGCTACGAAGTGACAATGCGCACTTCCGCCGGTCTGGAAAGCGTGGTCTACCCGGGTAACGCCTACGTACAGACCGCCGCCTGACAGTGTGTGGCACAACAATCAAAGCCCTGCCTTGCAGGGCTTTTGTGTTTTTGCTTGACGCACTGCAATATCCGCGGTACTATCTCTTTCTCAGTCGCGGGATGGAGCAGTCTGGTAGCTCGTCGGGCTCATAACCCGAAGGTCGTAGGTTCAAATCCTGCTCCCGCAACCAGAATTTATAAAACGGTTTGGCGACTAAACCGTTTTGCCTCGAGAAATATAAATGGCAGCACGCCACTTGTTTCTCACGGCACAATCTATACTTGCAGTATACAGTCGCGGGATGGAGCAGTCTGGTAGCTCGTCGGGCTCATAACCCGAAGGTCGTAGGTTCAAATCCTGCTCCCGCAACCAAATGTAAACCCCTGATTCAATTGAAAAATTGGATCAGGGGTTTTTTGTTTTTCTACCCGTAAGTTGGGCACAGCGCCTGTTCTGTGCCCATTTCTGTGACCGGCGTGTGCCCAGTTGAGATAAAAGCCTGGCAATTTTGACCTTTGGTCATCTTCTGAGCGCAGATCTGGCATGACCTTCAGGTGATTTGTCTTGATCGTGCCCGATGGGACCATCATGGGCGCTGCTGTCATATAAAAGCCATGGGGGGCTACTCTTTGGCTGCAGATCAATGGCGTGCTGTATCCGGCTCTGCAACGCATCCTGCAGTGGTTCGCAGAGCAGTCGGCGGACGATGCGCCGTGAGCATGGTGTTCAATACAGTAGCCGATTTTCTGCATGTGCTTCCCCGTCGTGCCACGCGTGTAGTTATGGGGCATGGCACTTGCTGCCATCAATGGCCACAACGGTGTGTGAATGGTGAGTTTTGGCGCTTGGTGACCTATGCAACCTATGGCTGGGCGGGGGTTGAACTACCGGGCCCAATCCAACCCCTTCAATCGGTCTGTTCCTTTTGCATGCTAGATTCGATAATGTGTAGCTTGAGAGTCAACTCTCTGCACCGTGCTGGTTGTCGATTAAATTCCTGTCGAAATTCATCTCTATTTTAAATGGCAGTCAGGCAAACGTCGCATTCTAAAAAGAAGACACAAGTGACTATCGATCCCCCACAGTTGGCCACCAAAGAAAAGCAAAATACAGCAACGAGTCACTTGCTTGTGATGACTCTGCTACTGAGCGCGGCTTATATCATCTGCGGCAGGCTCAGCCTGTTATTGGCCATTCCGCCCGGTTATGCCTCAGCAATTTTTCCGCCAGCTGGTATTGCGGTTGCTGCGGCATTCATCGCCGGTCGTCGTTCAATTCCAGGGATCTTGCTGGGTTCTTTTCTACTCAATCTTTGGATTGGTTACGACAGTAGCCACTCGTTGAGCCTTACCGGCACCGGGGCGGCCTTACTGATTGCCTGGTCATCAGTGATACAGGCGATTGCAGGTGGTGTGCTCTTTCGAAAAGTCATTGGCTACCCCGCTGCATTCGACAACCTCCGCGACATTCTTTGCTTTCAGCTACTGTCCCCAGTTATCTGCCTGATTAGCGCAACACTGTCTGTCGGCTGCCTGATGCTCCTCGGACTGGTACCTGAAAACAGCCTCATGCTTAGCTGGTTCATGTGGTGGGTTGGGGATACGTTAGGTGTTTTGGTCCTATTCCCTCTCACCATGGTGATCGCTGGGGCTCCACGTCCATTGTGGCAAAAGCGGGCAACAACGGTCGCCATTCCCATGTTGTTTGCTTTTTCCATGCTGGTTGTACTGTATGTAAACGTCAGCAGTTGGGAGCAGGCTGAATCCCTCGTCGCGTTTCGGCTGCAGTCACAGCGTTTGGCCGACACGATTCAAGCACGTCTGGATGAACAGCAGTCCCTGCTGGAGCAAACACAAGGACTGTTTGCCGGTAATGACGAGGTCACAGCTGAGGAGTTTCAGCTTTTTACGCAGCAGGCACTGAAACGCTACCCCATGATACAGGCCATTGAATGGGCGCCGCGGGTCACCGGGGAGTTTCGGGAGGAGTTTGAAGTGCAGCAACAGACGCGCCACCCGGGCTTCAGGATCCAGGAGCGTGGTGCTGACAAGCAGCTGCAACCAGCGGCCCCTCGACCCGCTTACTACCCCATCACCTATGCCGAACCGCTGGCAGGCAATCAGATCGCGTTGGGGTTTGACATCCTGTCTACTTCTGAACGAGCTGCGACGGCTTTGCAAACAATCCAAACCGGCAAGAGTGTGGCGACCCCACCCATTCACTTGATTCAGTCTTCCCGTCACCCCTTGGGCTTTCTGTTGCTGCAAGCGGTGAGAACTAAGCACGCCGAGCAGGGTATGGTCATGACGGTTATTCGTGTTAATGACTTTCTGGCCAAGCTGCTGCCAAAGGACAAGGATCAGCTATGCATTCGGCTGACCGATGCCGGTGCTGCACAGGTCGTGTTCAATAATTTTCTGCAACCCAATAAACCCGCTGTCTGGCAACAAAAGCTGACGTATGGTCAGCGAGAGCTGCTGCTGGAAACCGCACCAAGTCCTGCTTATCTGGTAGCCCATCGCGGCTGGCAAGGTCCTCTGGTGCTTGGAGCCGGCATTCTGGGAACCGGCCTGTTAGGGGCTTTCCTGATGCTAGGCACTGGTTACACCGCACGAGTAGAAGCACAGGTCGAAGAGAAAATTGCCGAATTGTCAGAGAGTACCGACAAGCTGACAGGTTTGTACCTGCTGTCCCCACTCGGCATTGCACTGACCGACATGGACGGCCACTTCATCGATTTCAACGAGGCATTCCTCCGAATTTGCGGCTACACGGCTGCCGAACTCAAAACCCTGGACTACTGGACGCTGACACCGCGTAAGTATGAGGCCGATGAGTCTGCGCAACTGACCTCGCTGCACCATTCCGGGCGTTATGGTCCCTATGAAAAAGAGTATGTTCGGCAGGATGGCAGTGTGGTCCCGGTCAGCCTGAATGGACTGTTGCTGAATGGCCGTGATGGGAAAAAGTACATTTGGTCGATTGTGGAGGACATCACCGAGCGCAAACAGGCAGAAGCCACGTTGCGTGATAGTGAGGAGCGTTGGAAGTTTGCGCTTGAGGGGGCGGGCGATGGGGTGTGGGACTGGAACCTGCAGACTGGCGAGCTTTTCCTGTCTCGCCGAGAGATGGAGGTTCTCGGTTTTGAGGGTGAAGAGGCGCAATGGACGCACATTGACCAGTGGGCAGATCGCCAGCATCCGCAAGACAAGGCCATTCGAAAATCAGCTTTTGATAACTATCTGGCCGGTAACGCTCCGGTCTATACCTATGAATTCCGTACCCGTACCAGGGAGGGACGATGGAAGTGGGTCCTGGCCCGGGGCATCCTAGTGAAACACACCGCTGATGGTAAGCCACTACGCATGATCGGTACTCACACGGATATTGATGAGCGTAAACGTCAGCAGGTGCAGGATGCACGACGTAGTACGGTCATGGAGATGCTGGCCAGAGGCGGGAAGCTGCACGATGTTCTGGAGACGGTCATCGCCAGCCTTGAGGTCGAAAATGATGACCTGACGTTTATCGTATTCAGTCCATCTGCCAGTGAGTACCCGACAGGGCAGGGCCACCATCTCCAGCTTGCCACTGAGTTGCTTGTGAATGTTCGGCCAGAGAGATTGAAAGGCGGCATGGCCCTGCTCAATGGTCTGGTCACAGAACGGTCAATTGGCAGTCAACGCTTTACGCGGCGCTTGCAGGAGTTGGCCTCCTCCATGCGATTGGTACCTTGCTGGTCAGAGCCGATTGTTTCGGGTGATGCCACCGTAGAAGGGGTGTTGGTTTCCTTCCGGAGCCTGGCGGAAAGCCAGGTGCTGCCGGATTTGGCACAGCAGCAACAGGCGGCCAACCTGCTCAGTATTACCATGCAGCACAAACGGGTGGAGGAGCAGTTGTTACTGGCCAACTCGGTATACGAAACCAGTAGCGAAGCCATCATGGTGGTGAATCAAGACAACCAGATCCTTGCTGTCAATCCGGCTTTCGAGGCGATTACCGGTTATGCCGCCTCCGAGGTAATTGGACTGGATCCCAAGTTGCTGCAGTCCGGTCGGCAATCCACGGCATTTTATCAGGCCATGTGGCAGACCATTCTGGCGACCGGCACCTGGCGAGGGGAACTATGGGATCGGCGCAAGGATGGCAGTGTCTTCCCGGTCACAATGAGCATTGACAGCATTCATGATGAAAATGGCGAAGTCATTAGGCGGGTGGCAGTGCTCTCGGACATTACTGATAAAAAGCTGGCTGAAGAGCAAATCAATCATCTGGCGCACCATGACTTGCTGACCAACTTGCCAAACCGGGCACTATTTGCGGACCGTTTGTCACAATGTCTGGCGCTGGCCCGACGTGAGGAGAGCCGGCTTGCCTTGCTCTACATTGATCTGGACAACTTCAAACCCATAAATGACAGCTTTGGTCATGGCGTGGGGGACCAATTGTTGCAGGAGGTGTCCCGACGGATGCAGGCGTGCATACGCGAGTCAGACACGTTGGCACGGATCGGTGGCGATGAATTCGTGGCCATTCTTCCTGCTGTGCTGACGGTTCAGGATGGCTGGCAGATTGCAGAGAAAATTCGAACCGCTCTGGAGTGTCCGTTCAATATTGATGGTCATGAGATCAACATCTCTTCCAGTATTGGGGCGGCCATCTATCCCGATCATGGCATGGATGAAAACCAGTTAATGCAGCATGCGGATCAAGCCATGTATCAAGCCAAAAATAGTGGCAGAAATGCGATACAGTTTTATCAATAAACCGCATATAAACCCCTGATTAAATTGAAAAATTGAATCATGGGGTAGGTCTCCCTGAGTGTCACAAACTGCTGTTGTGACACTTCTGTGCCAAGTCAGTGACGCTGGCTGTGGCAACCTCGGGCGTATTTGACCTTGGGGTGCAGCCTGATACCGCCACTTCTTGCTTCGTCCATACCCAGCCCGTTTGCAGCTCCTTGAGTGTTCTGCAGTGCCAAGTGTTTGCCTGTGTGACCTGCATTCTTGTGAATCGCCATGACCTGCCATCTGAGGTGGAGCAAGCCGATGTTGTACTTCGTCGGTCGTGCCTCGCGCTAGATACGCCTTCAAAGGCCAGGAGCAGAAGGCGGGACCAGCCTCGGAATCCTACAAGTCATCTTTCAACAGAAAAAACCACATCCACATAAAAACCTTCTGGAATAGTGAAGCCGGGTGTCATACAACGTAGATCAGGCGCTGACTTCAACACTACGGCGCGATCAGTCCCGTTAGCTACTCTTGAAGGGGTACCCATGCGCCAGAATCTTCCCGTCACCGAGCAGGAGCTGTTTCTTGATCCGCGCAGTCCTATCGTCACCAAGACTGATCTTAAAGGCCGGATTTGCTATGCCAACCCGGCCTTTGTCGAAATCAGTGGCTTCACTGAGGCGGAGCTGATCGGTCAGCCACACAATGTCGTGCGCCATCCGGACATGCCGGCGGTGGCGTTTCTGGACCTCTGGAATACCATCAAGCGCGGCCAACCTTGGCAAGGACTCGTAAAAAACCGTGCCAAGAATGGCGCGTTTTACTGGGTGGATGCCTACGTGACACCCTTGAGTGAAAACGGCCAACATATCGGCTACATGTCGGTGCGCTCTACCCCCTCCCGTGACAAGGTCAGGGAAGCCGAGCTGCTGTATCGCGCCATCAACGCCGGGCAGGCCAGTTTTCCATCTACAGCGCAAACGACGACACCGTCCTGGTTGATGCTGCAGCTGGTGGTCTTCAGCGTCACCCTGTTGGTCGGTGGCATCAGTATCCTGCTGTTGCCGAATGGCTGGCAGCAAGGCGCGCTGTTGCTGGCATTCCTGCTTGGCTGCCTTACCACGCTCTGGCTGCAACAACGAGTGCGAGCCACGCTGCTTGCCGCGAATGCGGCGCTGCTTCGCTTTGGTGAGGGCAACTTCAAGGAAATGGTGGCGGTCCAGGGACCACGCGAATGTGCCGACTTACGACAGCGACTGGAAACGACCCGCATCAATCTGCGAGCCATCCTCGCCGACGTGGTGTCCGCCAGTGCCAGCATCGGTCAGGAGGCTGACAATATCGGCCGCCAGGCCGCCACCCTGCAGGAGCGGGCCTCGGATGAAAGCAACGACATTGCCCATATCGCCGCCGCGCTGGAGCAGCTGACCGTCTCGGTCAGCGAGATTGCCGATACCACCCGTACCGGCTCGGATCATGCCAGCACCGCGCGCCAGCTGGTGCAGCAGGGCAGTGCCCACATGCAGCACACCTTGCAGAGCACCGACAGCATGCTCGCTGCCATAGGTGAAGTGCGCGCGACCCTGGCGCAATTGAACGGCGCGGTGGTACGCATCGGTTCAATCAGCCAACTGATCGGGGATGTGGCCGATCAGACCAACCTGCTGGCGCTTAACGCGGCCATCGAGGCGGCTCGCGCCGGCGAGCACGGTCGCGGTTTTGCCGTGGTTGCTGACGAGGTGCGCAAACTGGCCGAGCGTACCAGTCACAGTACCCGTGAGATCGGGGACTCGATCGGGCAGGTGCGACAGCACACCTATGCTGCCTTGTCTTCCATTGACCACGCCAGCCAGGTGACGAGACAGGCCAGCGAGCTGATCGGCGCGACCTCGTCCAGCCTGGTGCAGATTGATCAGGCGAGTCTGGGCGTGGCCAACAGTGCGCAGGATGTGGCGTCCATGCTGGTACAACAGTCGCGCGCCTCGACCGAGGTCGCCCACAATATGGAAAAGGTCAGTGCCATCACCGAAAATAATGCCCATAACGTGGCGCAGACGGCCCATGCCGCGGGTGAGCTGATGGGAACCACCAAGGCGCTGAAACAGCTGGTGGCGCACTTCGAAAAGTCATTGTGAGTCGCGGTGTATCCGCCCGTAATGGGAAGGGGGGCTTTGTGCCCGGTTTCCCTGCTGGGGGTTTGGGTCTGCCGGGGTGCTTTTCCCTGTGTTGGGCTCCGGTTTGGTAGTGTGCTCAAGCAGGCCTTCAGGCAGGTCGTCGAAGTAGGGGGCTGTCCCGGTAACGAGATGCAAGGCAGACGCTGCTGCGGCTCAGGAGGACCCGCCAAAATGGACGATGTCGGTTCGTGACGGGAAGGGCTTGCCGACTCGATCAGTTCCGTGGTGCTGCGATCAGAACGTCCGCACGGGATTGATCACGCGCGCTTACGCGCGACAACGCGGGCGCTGCGTGTGCAGCGCCCGCGAAGCAAGGTGTGGCCGCCAGCCTGGTGTGGCCGGTTACCGGCCGCCACTGGACGGTGGCGACCGTGGCCAGTATTACAGGCTAGGGAAGGCGAACTGCGATGCCTCGTGGCTGGCGCGCTGCGGCCAACGTTGGGTGATGGTCTTGCGCTTGGTGTAGAAGCGCACGCCGTCCGGGCCGTAGGCATGCAGGTCGCCGAATAGCGAACGCTTCCAGCCGCCAAAGCTGTGGTAGGCCACCGGTACCGGCAGCGGCACGTTGACGCCCACCATGCCGACTTCGATCTCGTCGCAGAACAGGCGCGCCGCCTCACCATCGCGGGTGAACAGGCAGGTGCCGTTGCCGTATTCGTGATCGTTGATCAGCTGCATGGCTTCTTCCAGACTGCCGACGCGTACGATGCACAGCACCGGCCCGAAGATCTCCTCGCGATAAATGGTCATCTCCGGGGTAACCTTGTCGAACAGCGTACCGCCGACAAAGAAGCCGGATTCGCAACCGGCCACCGACAGTTGGCGGCCATCCACCACCAGCTCGGCCCCTTGGGCCACGCCGCTGTCGATATAGCCCTTCACCTTGTCGCGTGCCGCGCCGGTAACCAGCGGGCCCATGTCCAGGCCGCAGGAGGTGCCGGCACCGATCTTCAGCGCCGTAATCTTCGGCACCAGTTTTTCCACCAGCTTGTCGGCTACCTGGTCGCCCACCGCCACTACCACCGAGATCGCCATGCAGCGCTCGCCGCAGGAGCCGTACGCCGCGCCCATCAGGGCGTTGACGGTGTTGTCCAGGTCGGCATCCGGCAGTACCACGGCGTGGTTCTTGGCGCCGCCCAGGGCCTGCACGCGCTTGCCGCGCTTGGTGCCTTCGCTGTAGATGTACTCGGCGATCGGCGTGGAGCCGACGAAGCTCAGCGCCTTCACTTCCGGTGCCGCGATCAGCGCGTCAACGGCAGCCTTGTCGCCGTGCACCACGTTGATCACGCCCTTGGGCAGGCCGGCTTCATGCAGCAGCTGGGCGATGAACAGGGTGGAGCTCGGGTCGCGCTCGGACGGCTTGAGGATGAAGCAGTTGCCGCACACGATGGCCAGCGGATACATCCACAGCGGCACCATCGCCGGGAAGTTGAACGGGGTGATGCCGGCCACCACGCCCAGCGGCTGGTGGTCGGACCAGCTGTCGATATTCGGGCCGACGTTGCGGTTGTACTCGCCCTTCAGCAGCTCCGGCGCGCCGCAGGCGTATTCCACGTTTTCGATGCCGCGCTGCAGCTCGCCGATGGCGTCTTCGATGGTCTTGCCGTGCTCTTCGCTGATCATGGCGGCGATCTTGTCACGGTTGGCTTCCAGCAGCTGCTTGAAGCGGAACATCACCTGCGCGCGCTTGGCCGGCGGGGTGTTGCGCCAGGCCGGAAACGCCGCCTTGGCCGCGTCGATGGCGGCCTGGATGGTGGCCTGGTCGGCCAGCGCCACCTGGCGCACGGCTTCGCCGATGGACGGGTTGAACACTGGGCTGCTGCGGCCAACGTTGGTGACGAGCTCACCATTGATCAGATGGGCGACGGTTGTCATGTCTTTACTCTCCGGAATGCAAGAAATCGGTTGGCGATCAGGCGGTCTGGTTCAGGACGTCGCCGACGGCGTTGAACAGGGTGTCTAGCTGCTGCGCAGTGGTGTTGAAGGTCGGCCCGAACTGCAGCGTGTCGCCACCGAAGCGCACGTAGAAGCCGGCCTGCCACAGCTTGATGCCGGCCTCGTACGGGCGGATGGCGGCGTCGCCGTCGCGGGCGGCCAGCTGGATGGCGCCGGCCAGGCCGCAGTTGCGGATGTCCACCACGTGCTTGCTGCCGCGCAGGGCATGCAGTTTTTCCTCGAACACCGGCGCCAGCGCGGCGGACTGCTCGATCAGCTGGTCGCGTTGCAGCAGCTCCAGGGTGGCGAGGCCGGCGGCGCAGGCCACCGGGTGGCCGGAGTAGGTGTAGCCGTGGGTGAACTCGATCATGTGCTCGGGGGTGCCCTGCTGCATGAAGGTGTTGTAGATCTCGCTGGAGGCAATCACCGCGCCCAGCGGAATGGCACCGTTGGTCACCTGCTTGGCGGTGTTGATGATGTCCGGGGTGACGCCGAAGTAGTCGGCGCCGGTCCACTTGCCCATGCGGCCGAAGGCGGTGATCACCTCGTCGAAAATCAGCAGGATGCCGTGCTGGCTGCAGATCTCGCGCAGGCGCTGCAGATAGCCCTGTGGCGGCACGATCACGCCGGCGGAACCGGACATCGGCTCCACGATCACCGCGGCGATGTTGGAGGCGTCGTGCAGCTCGATCAGTTTCAGCAGTTCGTTGGCCAGCTCCACGCCGCCGGTCTCGGCCATGCCCTTGGTGAACGCCATGCCCGGCTGCAGGGTGTGCGGCAGGTGGTCGGCGTCCATCAGCTGGCCGTACATCTTGCGGTTGCCGCCGATGCCGCCCAGCGCGGTGCCGGCGATGTTGACGCCGTGGTAGCCGCGGGCGCGGCCGATGAAGCGGGTCTTGCTCGGCTGGCCTTTCAGCCGCCAGTAGGCCTTGGCCATCTTCACCGCGGTGTCGGCACATTCGGAGCCGGAGCCGGTGAACAGCACGTGGTTAAGGCCGTCCGGCATCAGGCCGGCGATCTTGTCGGCCAGGCGGAAGGCCAGCGGGTGGCCGTACTGGAAGCCCGGTGCGTAGTCCAGGGTGCCCAGCTGGCGAGCTACCGCTTCCTGGATTTCCGGGCGGTTGTGGCCGGCGCCGCAGGTCCACAGGCCGGACAGGCTGTCGAAGATGCGGCGACCCTTGTCGTCGATGAAGTAGTTGTTCTCGGCACCCACGATGATGCGCGGATCACGCTTGAACGCGCGGTTGGCCGAAAACGGCATCCACTGGGCATCGAGATTCAGATCGCTGACGGCAAATTGGTCGTTGCAGTTGTTCATGACGTGGCTCCTGTGGGCGCTTATTGATGGTGCTAGCTTGCACCAAGAGTAAATGTGAGTTAAATCACATCTTTCTCACGTTAAGTTGAGTTTTTATTCAACTATGAGCAAGAAGACATCCCTGAGCCAGGTCAGCGATTTCGATATCCGCCTGCTGCGCCTGTTCAAGACCGTGGCCGAGTGCGGCGGCTTCTCGGCGGCGGAAAGCGTGCTCGGTATCAGCCGCTCCGCCATCAGCCTGCACATGGGCGATCTGGAAAAGCGGCTAGGCATCCGCCTGTGTCAGCGCGGCCGTGCCGGTTTTGCGCTCACCGACGAGGGGCGTGAGGTGCTGCACGCCAGCCAGAGCCTGCTGGCCGCCATCGAAGGCTTCCGCAGCCAGGTGAACCAGCTGCACCAGCAGCTGCGCGGCGAGCTGAACATCGGCATCGTCAACAGCCTGGTGACTCAGTCGCGCATGCGCATTACCCAGTCGCTGCGCGCGCTGAGCGAGCAGGGGCCGGGGGTGCGCATCAATATCGGCATGATGACGCCCAGCGACATCGAGCTGAAAGTACTGGACGGCCAGCTGCACGTCGGCGTGGTGCCGCTGGTCAGCCCGCTGGCCGGGCTGGACTACATCCCGCTGTACGAGGAGGACTCACTGCTGTACTGCAGCCAGGGTCACCCGCTGTTCTGGCGCGCCGATGCCGATATCAGCGATGCCGACATCGCCGCTGCGCCGGCGGTGATACCGGGCTTTCGCCTGCCGCCGGAGGCGCAGCAGTGCCAGCAGGCGCTGGATGGCAGCGCTACGGCTTCCGACCGCGAGGGCATCGCCTTCCTGATCCTTACCGGGCGCTACATCGGCTACCTGCCGGACCACTTTGCCGCCAGCTGGGTGGCGCAGGGCAAGCTGCGCGCCATCCGCCCGCAGCAGCTGCATTACCAGGTGCCGCTGACGGTGGTGACGCGCAAGGGGCGGCGGCCCAATCTGGTACTGGAAAAATTTCTGCACGAGCTGGCGGTCAGCAGCGACTGACCCGCCGTGCGGCGTGGCGGGCCACTGCGGATGCGCCGCCTGCTCTCTCCCTGCCCAGGCAGGCAGTGCCGCCAGCTTGTCGTGCTGGCGGCATATGCGGTGCCAGATGTCGGCGGTAAAGCCTGGCGGCAGTCCTGCCTATATCTGCAGCCAAGCCTGGTCGATGGTGTCGGCCAATCTGCCGGCAGACCATTGGCTTTGGCTTCGCTCAGACAGTGCTGCTGCACGCTTGTGTCAGCCGTGCAGGGCGGGCTACGCCTACTTCTTCACCCACTGGCCGTTGGGCGCCTTGACGTAGCTGCCGGGCGGGGTTTTTTCGATGGCTTTCTGGCCGGCCAGCGTGGCGACCTGATCCAGGGTGGTGCCGTTTTTCTTGGCGATGGCGTCATAGGCATCGCGGCGCTTGGCATTGATGTCCGCCGCCAGCGAGACCGCTTCCGGAGTGGCCTTCACCACGCCCAGATAACCATCCGGTTGCTCACCGACCAGGCCCTGCGCCTTGGCGCCGCCTACGTCCAGTGCCATTGCCAGGCTGCTGCAGACCAGCAGGCCAATTGCCATCCATCGTGCTGCCGTTTTCATGCTGTGCTCCTAGAACAGTCCGCTGTCGGTGGTGAGGTTATCGATGTCTTTTTCCACCTTGAGGCGGATTTCGTGATCGATCTTCACGTTCAGGTTGATGGTGATGGGCTCCTTGGGCACTTCCAGCGCCACCCGCGGGGTGCAGGCGGCCAGTGCCAGGAGCGGTATCAGCCAGACGGGTTTCATGGCGTAGTCTCCGGTGTGGGGTTGCGCGTGGCGGCCGATTGTTTGCGGCTGAGCACACGGCGGGATATTTCATCTCCGATACGCAGGCTGCGTAACAGTTCCAGCACATTTTCACTGTGGCTGTAATTTAGGACTACCGGTTGGCGGTTTTGTTTGGGATTGACCCCTTTCAGCGTCACCCGGGCATCCAGTAATCCGTTCTGCTGCATGGCCAGCCGGGCCTGGAAGTCGTTGACGTCCAGCTCGCTGAGCATGTCCAGTGCCAGCTGCACCGCGCGGTTGGATTGTGCCATGGCGGTTACCCCGGCGGAGGCCGGCACGCGCAGGGTCAGTTCGCCCTCGTTGCGCAGCAGCCCGTCTTGCAGCGCGATGCCAGACGGCAGCAGTTGCAGCGGCAGGGTGCCGCCGACACGACCGGTGAGCTGCACCGTGGGTTGCGGGTCGTTCTGCAGTGCCGCCACGGCGGCCAGGTCCAGCTGCTGCACGGTCACGGTCTGGAAGGCGCTGGACGGCCAGTGCAGGCTGTCGGCCTGCAGACTGCCGCCCAGCAGCTTGGCGCGCACGGCGCCCAGCTGCCAGTCCTGCAGGTCGGAGCGCAGGGTCAGTGACACCTCTTGCAGCAGGGTGCCGACATCCAGCTGCGCCAGCTGTAGCGGGCCATCACTTTGTAGCTGCAGCTGGCCGGGGCGTGCGGCCAACGTTAGCCGACCACGGCCGCCGTTGGCGAGAATGCCGCCCCAGTCCAGCGCCACATCGCTCAGCCGCACGTCACCGTTCAGTTGCCATTGTTTTTGCCATTGCCACTGCAGTGTGCCGGCCAGCTGCCCCTGTTGCAGGGTCACGCCCAAGCCGCGACTCATGGCGGCGCTCAGTGGCGTATCCAGCTGTACGCTGCCGCTGGCGCCCTCGCCCTGGCGGCGGGCGCTCAGCTGCAGCTTGCTGCGCCAGGCCGGCAGTTGCAGCTGGCCGCTGGCACGCTCGCCGGCCAGTTGCAGCGTGCCGCTGGCGGGCGGCAGCGTCCAGCGGCTGGTCACGGCGCCGTCCGCGCTGAGAGCCAGCTGGCCGTGGGCGTTGCTGCCATCAGTCAGCAGCGCGCTGGTGGCTTGCAGGCTGAGCGGCTTGAGCAGCACGCCGCCGACGATGCCTTCGGCCACGCTCAGCTTGCTGCCGTTGTCCAGCTGCCACTTGCCGGCGCTGCCGCGCCAGTTGGCCGCCAGTTGCAGCGCGCCACCGCGGCTGTAGAACGGCAGGCGGCTGTCGCCGGTGAGGCTGCCTTGCCAGCCGGCCCCCTGCTGGCGGGCGGTCACGCTGCCCTTTAGCGGCCAGTCCTGATAGTGGCCGGCAACGCTGGCGCCCAGCGCCGGTTGGCGCGGGTCGAGGTGGTTGACCGGCAGGCTGATCGCCAGCGCCAGTGGCGGTTTGCTGACGTTCAGTTGCAGTGGGCTGCCGTGCGCACCTTGCGGGTCCAGCTGGCCGCGCCACTGGCCGGCCAGCCGGAAGCCGGCATGACGGCCGGCCAGCGCCAGCGCGCCTTGCCACTGCCAGCGGCCATCGCCCCACTGCAGCGTGCCATCGTTACTGCTCAGCTGCAGCTGCTGGTAATCGAGGCGGAACGGCAGGCGGCTGCTACCGCTGGCGGTCAGCGGTAGTTGCCACGCTTGCGGCCAACTCAGGCGCAGGCCCTGTGGCAGGCGGGCGTCGCCGGCCGCCAGCGTCAGCTGCCGATCAGACCATTGCAGCGGAATGCGGGCGTGCAAGTCTTTGCCGTCTAGCTGCAGCAGGCCGCGGCCGCGTTGCAGGCTCTGGTCCTGCGGGGTGAGTTGCAGCTGCAGCCGACCTTGCGGCCCGCTGGCCAGCAGGTCGGCCTGCAGGCTGTGTACACCGTCCAGGTCGCCGCTGGCCTGCAGCGCCCGGCGCGGCTGCAGCAGCCAGCCGGCAGCCAGCGGCAACGCTTGCGGCAGCGTGGCGTCCAGCTGCCACTGGCGGTTGTGCAGTGTGGCCTGCAGGCGGGCATCGCCACGGCGGGTATCGCCCGGGTAACCGAGCTGGCGGCCATCGGCCTGCACGCTGGCGTGCAGCTGGCCCGGCAACCAGCGGCCGCTGCCATGCAGCTGCCACTGCCCCAGCAGCGGCGGGGCCAGCCGCGCTGCGGCCAACATACCCTGTGCCTGCCACTGCCCGTTGTCGCGGCGGTAATCCAGCGCCAGCTTGTCGGCACCCTGTGCCAGCTGCGCCTGCCAGTGTTCGTTTTGTTGTGTAACCGTGACGGCCAGCGCCGGTAGGGCGGGGGCCTGCAGGCTGGCGATGCGCAGGGTGAACGGTGGCAGTCCGGCGGGTGGCGGCGCCGGCAGCTGGCGTGGGCCAGGTTTGGCGCAGGATTGCAGCTGCAGTTGCTGCAGGGCGATGGTGAGCGGCTGCCAGCGCTCGATACGCAGGCCGCTGCCCTGGGCTGCGACGCAATCCTGCTGCCGCCATTGCCATTGCGCCACCGTGGCGCCGCCGTCGCGCCAGCCCAGCCCCTGCAGTTGCAGGCCCTGTTGCTGCAGCCACCAGCTGGCGCCGGCTACCGCCGCCAGCAACAGTGCCAGCAGTACGGGCAGGGCAAGCAGCAGCCAGCGGCGCCAGCGGTGGCGGAGGGCCGGCGAAGCAGCGGGTGGCGTGCTCTGGGTTTGCGTCATGGCTTAACCGGCAAGCGGACGTGTGCACCGCTACCGGCGACGGCGGGCGGCAGGCTAGCAACCATGGCAAGCATGAAGAGCGGTTGCCGGGCGGACTGTCTGGCAACAAGAGGAACCATCACTGGGTATGTACCGTAAGACAGGAATAGCTGAAGTATATACGGCACCGCAGCCGATGCTGAATGGGCGCGCCACTGGAGCTTGTGACAAGTAAAGAATTATTTGTGGCTTCCTGTGTGAGTGAGGGGGCGGCGATTCACTTCTGAGCACCTGTCTTGCTCCTGTTTCTTGTGGGCGCGAGTAATGGGGCTCGGTTCAATGCGACCCCGTTTTGCACAAAATGCAGATGCATTCTTTGCGGGGTTGCTCGTGCTGCCCTTTAGTACAATGGGCTAAATTTTTGCGTTCCAGTAGATTGACTGCATCATGCAAAATGTCAATGGAGTGTTTAAATGAGTGCAGCCCACAATCAAGGCAAGATCGTTGCAATTAGCGGCAAGATCATCGCAGTTGCGGTAGATGGTTCGCAGCGCGTACTGAAGGTGGGCGACACCGTAGCGGTGGGCGAGCGCCTGATCGTACCGGCTGATGGTGTCATCGAGTTGCGTGCAGACAATGGCAACATCGTAAAAATTGCCGAAGCCCGTGATCTGACCATTACCGATGACGTATTCGGTCCTGCAACAGCAGATGTCGCCGATGCCGCACTGGCTACCCTGCCAAGCGAAGCGCAGCAAGTCCTGACGGCGCTGCAGGATGGTCAGGATCCGTTGCAGAACCTGGAAGCGACCGCTGCCGGTCTCGCGGCAGGTGGTGGTGAGGATGGTGGCAGCTCCTACACCATCCTGGGCCGGGTCAGCGAAGACATTACCGCTGCCAGCCTGGCAGCGGGCACTGCTAGCGATGCCAACATTGATACCATTGCCGCCACGACGGGCGCCTTGGATGCCACCCAGACACTCAATCAGCCTTCCGTGCTGGTTGCTGATAGCAACTTCATTGATGAAGACGGCATGGCTGCCGGCAATCTGCTGGAGAATGACAGCGACACTGACGACGCGCTCAGTGTTGTTGGTATCACGGTCAACGACCGTACTTTTACCGTGGATACTGAAGAAGGCGCATTCATCGAACTCGAGTCTGGTGTGCTCCAGGTCAGTGCCAACGGCGATTACATTTTCTCTCCGGCAAGCAACTGGAACGGTACCGTTCCAGTTATTACCTACACCACCAACACCGGTAGCAGCAGCACGCTGACCATCACCGTCAATCCGGTAGATGACCCTAGTGTGCTGAAGGCAGACAGCAATACAGTTGAGGAAGACACGCCTGCCAAGGGCAATGTGCTGGAAAACGACAGCGACATTGATAGCGAGCTGAGTGTGGTGAGCATTACTGTCGATGGCCGCAGCTATACCGTTGATGCTCAGGACGGTGCTTTCGTCGAGCTGGAATCCGGCATGCTGGAAGTTTCCGCCAATGGCGATTACATCTTCACCCCAGCCAGTAACTGGCACGGCACTGTGCCGACCGTTGCATACACCACTAATACCGGTAGCAGCAGCACGCTCGATATTACCGTCACCCCGGTGACCGACGGCTTCACTGATGGCAACGAAAGCGTCAGCGTGGCGGAAGACACCACCCTGCAAGGCAGCGTGCTGGACGGTACCAGCAGCGTGGACGGCGCGGTGCGCGTCACCGGCTTCAGCATCGGCGACAGCAGCTACGCCGCTGGCGCCAGCGCCAGCATCGACGGCGTCGGCAGCCTGCAGCTGAACGCGGACGGCAGCTACCTGTTCACCCCGGCGGCCAACTACCACGGCGCGGTACCGCTGGTCAGCTACACCGTCAGCGACGGCGTCAGCAGCGACAGCTCCACCCTCAGCATCAGCGTCACCCCGGTGACCGACGGCTTCACTGATGGCAACGAAAGCGTCAGCGTGGCGGAAG
>NZ_JAQQLA010000003.1:600000-783819 GCF_028548395.1 Vogesella indigofera
CCAGCATGCAAATCACCCGGCCACTCGGCGAGGTGATTTGCATGCTCATCACTGCCTTGCCTTGAAGTCCCGAACCATCTCCTTCGTCACATCGCTGGCATAGCAAAGCGGGGATTCTCCACCGGGTCGGCTGTAAGCGCTCCTTCTGCCACATGAACGGCCATTGCTTGTCGTGTTGTATGGACAGGGGCAATTGCCATAGTAGCTGTCGATCGACTCCTGAATGATGGCCTGCTTGATCTGCTCATCTGACATCGCTTTCTTCGCATGAACCGGCGGCGGCGCCATCAGCATGACCAGCAGCACAATCCATAACTTGATACTTCTCATAACTCGTCCTGAGCCTTCGTTTTTGCTGTATGTGACATGGTAATATAATTCCATTGTCAATGTATTGAGGGGGCGTCATGAGCTTCGTCCTCGCTACCACTGAAAACATCGTGCGCTGGTATCAATGCAATCACGACACCTTCATCGTCCATGAGGGCCGGTGTCACTGGTGCGGGGCTATCCAGCGTGCGAGGTATGTGGGGAGGCCCTCCGCCAGGAAGATCAGGATAACGGAGGGCTAAGCAGCTATCACCACTACCAATTTGAGAAGGTAATGCGTGGATAACGTGACTAAATCAACTCAACGACAAAACCAAGACTACTCAACCGGCCCAGATAGACCAGTCATCGTGCAGGTAGAAATTGAGGACACACTGAACAATTAGGAGCGGTTCATCTGATGCCCCAAACCTCGTCAACATTCAGGCAAATGCCTGCCGGCATCTGGATACTCGGCTTCGTTAGCATGCTGATGGATGTCTCCTCTGAAATGATCCATAGCCTGCTGCCCCTATTCATGGTGGGAACATTGGGCGTCAGTGTCTTCATGGTGGGACTGATAGAAGGTCTGGCCGAATCCACTGCGCTGATCATCAAGTTTTTCTCTGGCGCACTTAGTGACTATCTGGGCAAGCGTAAAGCACTCGCCGTATGTGGTTACACCCTGGGCGCTCTGACCAAGCCACTCTTTGCGATCGCTTCAGCAACCGAAATCATACTCACAGCTCGATTGCTGGACCGAGTTGGCAAGGGCATACGTGGAGCGCCACGGGATGCGTTGGTGGCGGATATTGCACCACCATCGATGAGGGGGGCAGCGTTTGGGCTTCGCCAGTCGCTGGATACGGTCGGGGCCTTCCTCGGTCCGCTGCTGGCGGTTGGGCTGATGCTGCTATGGGCTAATGATTTCCGTGCCGTATTCTGGGTCGCCGTCATTCCCGGACTACTTGCGGTGGCACTATTGCTGTTCGGAGTGCACGAACCAAAGCCGCACCTCGGCAAGAAACGTACTGTCCCGGTTCGTAAAGAGAGCCTAAGTCGTTTGAATGGCGATTACTGGTGGGTAGTCGGAATCGGTGCTGTGTTTACGCTGGCAAGATTTAGCGAAGCATTTCTAGTGCTACGAGCGCAACAGGGGGGCATCCCGGTTGCCCTGATACCACTGGTGATGGTAGCGATGAATCTGGTGTACGCGGTTTCCGCGTATCCGTTTGGCCGGCTGTCGGATAGCATGAGCCACTCGATGCTCTTGTCGCTAGGGTTGGTCGTGCTGATTGCGGCCGATTTGGTATTGGCCATCAACGATCATTGGTTGAACGTCGTCCTTGGTGTCGCCTTGTGGGGCATCCACATGGGGATGACTCAAGGCTTGCTTGCCACCATGGTGGCTAATACAGCGCCTTCAGATCTCCGCGGCACCGCCTACGGCTTCTTCAATTTCATTGCTGGCCTCGCCATGCTGGCGGCCAGTGTGGTCGCCGGTCTCCTATGGGACAACTTGGGAGCCTCATTCACTTTCTATACAGGAGCTGGCTTTTCTGTACTGGCATTGGGCGGTCTCGTACTGAAAGCCCGGCGGTCAACCCAGGCTCGAATGACGTCCTGAACCACTCTAGGTTAGTTGGAACATCGTGGCAGTTCCAGGAGCACCGGAAGACCTAAGGTTTTATGAGGGTGCCTGCCACCCGCGCCCTGGCGGGTTGAGATATCTTGCCCATTGATTGAGCTGTGGCACCAGCAGGTTGGCCGCCAGTACCGCAAAGCACAGTCCATCAGCGTAAAGACCAAACTCGCGGACTAGCTCAGTGATCATCCCGATCAGGACACCAAAGAAGATACGGCCCAGCCGGCAATCCGGGCTGGTAACCGGATCCGTGGCGATAAAGAAGGCGGCAAACAGGTAACCGCCAAGGGTCAGGCTGTGCAGGCTTTCCGGGAGCGTATGGCCTGCCAGCATGCAAAGCAGTACCGAACTGCCCATCATGGCCAACGGGATTTCCAGTCGGCTGACACGCAACAGCCCCAGAATCACTCCGCCTGCCAAATAACCTGCCCAAGAGAGGTAGGGAGCAGGTGCGTCGAGTAATTCCGTGGCCAGGGGCGTCGCACTGCTAAGTGCATCCAACTGCAGCGGCGGTACGATCTGCAGTTGTTGCTGCAACACCGCCGAGAAATCAAGATAGGCACTCCACGGGCTATGAAAATTCGGTGCCGGATACAGAAACTGGAAGAAGCAGATCGCAACAACGCCCAGCCCCGCCATCACCGGATTCAGGCGATTCTTTCCCAGTCCGCCGCTGCCATGCTTGACCAGTCCGAGCGCAACCACGGTTGCCAGCAACATCAGCCATGCTGGCACCAGCAAGGGGAGCGCGCGTGACATCAAGCAGCCACAGAGCAACCAGCTCATGTCGCCTAGCCCGTGAGAAAGCGATTGTCCACGCACGCGTAGGCAGATGGCCTCCACAAGCAATGCAAACAGGACGCACCAAGCAGTCTGCAACCAGACTACCGGGCCAAATTGCCAGGCATGCAACAACGTGCCAGGAATCAGCGCGATCACCACGGCAAGCATGATGCCCGGTACGGTCTTCGGCTGCAGTTTCATGCCCGTACCCCTAACCAAATAGTGCGCTTGGCGTGGCGAAAACTGTCACGTAACGGCAGGCTGCTTGGACATACTTGGCTGCAGGCACCACATTCGATACAAGCTGTCAGTTTTTCCTGCTGCAGCAACGCACGGTTTTCTTGTTCGTAGGCGCTTAGCAACTGTAGTGGCCGTAGCGCCATCGGGCAGACGTCAACACAGCGGTTACAACGGATGCAGGGACGTGTCGCGGCACGGGGAGGAAATAGGGACTCGGAGCGGGCCAGCAGACCGCTCGTGGTTTTGCTGACCACCGCGGCAGAATTGGCCAGCACTCGCCCCATCATCGGACCGCCAACCTGAATGTCACCGGTGCCATGGGGCTGTGCTGCAGCCAACAGGGTAGAAATTGGAAGCCCGATGGGCACTTCAATATTGCCCGGGCTTGTTACCGCGCCACTCAGGGTAACGATGCGGCTGACTAGCGGCTCGCCGTGCAGTAGTGCACGCCCCAATGCATACACCGTCGCGACATTGAGAACGAGGACGCCGACCTCTGCCGGTAACCGGCCAGGGGCCAGTGTGCGGCCAGTTAGGCTTTTTACCAGCAAGGGTTGGCCGCCGGCCGGGTATCGTAGTGGCAGGGCATGGACTTCGATACGACGATCGGTGCTGACTAAAGCTTGCTGCAAGGCGGTCATCGCCTGCGGTTTGTTGGGCTCAATGCCGATACGCACTTGAGTGATGCCGTACACCTTGGCCAATAGCGCGGCAGCAGCCACGATGTCGGCGGCACGCTCTTGCATCAGCCGGTCATCACAGGTGAGAAACGGCTCGCATTCGGCACCGTTGATCAACAGCATGTCGAGAGGATGCGCCGTGCCGGCCAGTTTTATCCCGGTGGGGAAACCCGCGCCACCCAGGCCAACCAATCCCATTTGCAGCGCGAACTCGGCCAGGGCAGGCACCGTGAGGGGGTGAGGGGGAAAACGAGGTGGCGCCCAACGCTCTTGTCCATCTGCCGCAATGTGAACGGCAGGCAGGGGCTGGTCACCATCGGCAGGGTGACAGGCATCGATTGCGACCACGGTGCCGGAAGTGGAGGCGTGCGCCCAGACGATCGCTGTGCCCCCGTGTCCAATCACTTCCCCCTTGAGCACTCGCTGCCCGATGCGGACGCAAGGCTCTGCAAGGCTACGGCCATGCTGCAGCGGTACCGCCACAACCTGATCGGCAAGCGGCAGCGTACGGATGGGAAGTTGATTGGACAGTTGCTTGTGCCCGACCAGTTTGATTCCGCCACGCCAGGCTGTATTCGCGGTACTACGGCTGAAAAAGGATGATAACTGGTGCCAGTTGGCGGGAAGCATACCCCGGGCAAACCGGAGTGGGGTGGCAAGCAGCATGGCTAGTCATCATGGCAGGTTGAGTTTGCTCCCGAGCCTAAGCAAGCGAGCATTTTGTGGAGTGCCGATTCTAGTCTTAACAACAATTCAAATACAAATCGTTATCATTGTTGAAATAAATTTCAATTCAATGTCATCTAACAATGTAGGGAAACCGCAACAAGAAGCGGGTGCTAAGTCTTTGTGTAAATGAGCCTAACTAGCCCATTGGAGCCACAGCAGTTTGCCTCTGATGTTCCCGACTGGTCTGTCCGAACCCAAGTGGACAAAGGGAAAAGACCGCTTACTTACAGGTGCCTGTCGAAGAGGTGACGTGAATCTCTTGACCGCTTTGGTCGACGATCTGCCTCTGCACACATTGATGAGGCGGTAGGTTGGCCTTAGCTGTCATTAAGCTACTTACCGCAGCTTCAGCAGCTATCGGCATTTAAGCCGCTTTATCTGTATGACCACCTAGGGTGGGGCAGACCACCTCTTCGCCACAGGGGACGTGGCTGACCATAAGTTGCCTAACAGCCCAGGAATAGTTCACCTAAAAGGTGGACAGCGTAAAGTCAGTTGCGTTTTCCTCTGAAAGCCCAAGTACCTGCGAGCCCGGTGAAGCCGGCGACAAAAGCAACCAGTACCCAGAAGCCATGTGGGTGATCCGCTAGCGGAATACCGCCCACATTCATCCCGAAGAAGCCGGCCACAATGTTGATCGGTAGTGCAAGCACCGTCACCATCGTCAGGGTGAACAGGGTCTTGTTGGTCTGTTCGTTTAGTTGGGCGGCTAGTTCTTCCTGCAGTAGCTTGATGCGCTCGACCAAGGAGGTGAGGTCATTCAGGACCAGCGAAAACTCTTCTGTTGATTCCCGTAGGTCCTGAACATCTTGTTCTTGCAGCCAGTCCGGTGGGCGGTTCAGCAGCCGAAACAGGGCGCTTGGCTCCGGAGCTAGCAGGCGTTGCAAACGCACCAGGGTGCGGCGCATAGAGGCCAGTTCAGCACGGTTGTCATGTCCACGTTGGGCCAGCAGCTTGTCCTCGATGTCATCGATCTCCCCGGTAGTGTTTCGCACGATGCGGCTGAGGATATCGGCCTGATCCTGTAACAGGTGTACCAGCAATGCCAGAGACGAATGAAACTGCTCGCCTCGTTTGACTGCGGCGCGTAGTTGATCAACAGAACGTAGTGGCTTGGCTCGTGCGGTAATCAAAATCTGCTGGTGGACGTAAACCAGCATGCTGGAGACATCGGTCGAGACTAGATTGAAATTGAATGCGACATCATTGATTACTGCCAGCAGCGCATGATCGATATGTTCGATGCGCGTCGAACTGGAGCCATCGCGTAGCATGTTGAAGAAGTCATCAGGCAGCGCTAGGTGAGTGCGCATCCAGCGTTCACAGGGGGCGTGGGCAAGATTGAAATGCAGCCACAGGAAACCCTGTCGTTGATCCTGCTGCAACCAGTTTACAACTGAGCCAGAGTCGATTTCTCTGCCAGTCTGGCGTACGTCGAAGTGAAACCCGCAGATCAACCCAATTTCATCCGCTCCATAGCTTGCTTGCCGGGTATTCAGGTTCATAGCGATGACTTTATTGGCGCAACAGTTGCAGGAGTGACGGTCAAGGACCGGCTTGCCGGTACTCAAAGTACAGCCTGTGCATTACAGAATAAAAAAAGCCCGCCAAAGCGGGCCAGACGCAACAAAGACAGAGAGGAGATACAGCGCGCACATTCTGCCATCAGAAATTGAAGTCTTTATTACAGGTTCAAAAGTAGTAATGGAGCTGCCTTCGGTGTTGCGGGCGTTGTCTGGCTTGGTGCTTATTTGCTGTTGCCAGGGATCTGCTGCGGCATAGCTTTGCATGGTGGTCAATCGGCTTTGCCCGCCATGCTGGCCAGTGCTGCTAATTTCTGGTCCAGCTTGTACGGGGTACGCTGGTGATCCTGGGCATTTTCCACTCGACGGATGGCACCTCGAACCAGCATGGCACCGCCCCAGCGCAGCGGCTCTGGCGGGAACTGAGCCAGTGGCCCCTGCACGAGTCTGCTACGCGTCCAAGGATTGTCTTGCTCCAATAACAGGGATGACAAAATCTTGCCGCCAAGATGGCACTGCACCACGCCGTTGCCGGAGTAGCCAAAGCCATAAAGCACGCGCTGATGTCCTGGGAGCTTGCCAAAGAACGGAAATCCCGTTGCCGAGCGATCCGAGGCACCCGTCCAGCTCTGTGTGATAGGTGCTGCGGACAGTGCTGGGAAGAAGCGGCCGAGCACCTGCTGCAGTTGGCCGCAATAGGCACTTGGCCGATCAAAGTAAGCATGCATCTGATTGCCAAAGGCAATGCGGTTGCCGCCTTTGCCCAGCATCAATCGGCCATCGGGCGTGCTACGCCAGTAGTGGACGAACGTGCGCAGGTCACACACAGCCTGGCCTCGGGCCAATCCCAGTTGTTCGACGATGTCCGGTTGGGGTTCGGTAATGATCATGTCGGATGACACCAACAGCACGCTGTTGGCAAAGACTGGAAATTGCCTTGCCATGTCGGCATTCAGGGCCAGTACTACTTGATCGGCTTGCACTTGCCCGGTCGCGGTGTGAACGAACACTTGCCGGTCTTCCTGCAGCCTGGTCATGGCACTATGTTCATAGACCTCCACGCCCAGGGTACGCGCCACGCGGAGCAGGCCGCGCACCAGCTTGCCGGGCTGCAAGCTGCCGGCGGCTTCGCTGTAGGCACCATCATGCATCAGAGCACTGCCGGCGAGCGCCTGTGTTGCGGCCGTATCCAGCGGCTGCCAGCGATTGCGGCCAACCTTGTCCAGTGCGCTCAGAACACTGGACAGTGTGCCGCGCTGCGCTGGATTGCTGGCGGCATAGAGCGCGCCGCCCAGCCGGATCTCGGCATCAATACCGTGTTGCTGGCAGAAGCCGGCGATGTCGAACACCGCCTGCTCCGACGCGCTCACCAGCCGCAGTGCCTCTGCTTCTCCGTACAGCCGCCGTAGTGACAGGTACTTGGTAGACCAGGTCAGCATGCAGCCACCGTTGCGACCGGAGGCGCCACTGCCGCAGCGGGCTTTTTCCAGCACCACGATATGCCAGTCCGGTCGCGCCTGTTTGCACATGATCGCGGTCCACAAGCCGGTAAAACCGCCGCCGATGATGCAGATATCGGCGGCAAGCTTCCCGTGCAGTGGTGGCAGTGGCGGGTTGGCATCAACTGCCAGTGCTGCGGCCAACCAGTAGGGTTTCTGACTCACGGACGTTCACCTGCGGCTAGCCTAGCTTCGATCTGCATCAGGACGGCTGGCAGCTCCGCAATGGTATCGACAACGTAGTGCGCCCCTGCCGTAGTGAGCTGCGCTTCGGCGGGCGCTCGGTATTCGGCCTGATGGGCGGGTGACAGTGCCGACCATTTCTCCGCCGTCAGACCGACCGCATTGCCGCTGGCCGACAGGCCTACGGTCCACATGCCGGCACGCAGTCCTTCTGCAATGCCCGGTGCAGTGTCGTCTACTTTCACACAGTGGCGCACATCGCTCACTGCTAGTTCAATTACGTTGTCCAGCGCCATCCATGGGCCGGGCCGGCCACCGGCCGCCAGATCATCGGTGGCAACAGTGTGGTCTGGTGCATAGCCTGCCGCTGCGGCCAATGGCAGCAGCCTGTCCATGACGACGCGCGGGTAACCGGAGCAGCTACCAATTTTGAGACCACGCTGCCGCAGCAGATTGACGGTATCAATGGCCCCTGGAATCGGTGCCGAATATTCACCCACACGGGCAACCTGCAGCGGCATG
Source organism: Vogesella indigofera (assembly GCF_028548395.1). Taxonomy (NCBI): domain Bacteria; kingdom Pseudomonadati; phylum Pseudomonadota; class Betaproteobacteria; order Neisseriales; family Chromobacteriaceae; genus Vogesella; species Vogesella indigofera. The sequence goes on from NZ_JAQQLA010000003.1 coordinate 608,114, forward strand.
AACTGCTGATACAGCCTATCCACGTCGGTATCGTTCATGGCACGACCAAAGCGTGCTTGCCAGCGCTCTGCCACGCCGGGCAAGCGGCCAAGCGCCTGGATGTGATCCCACTTGGCTAGTCCCATGGGGACGCGGGCCTCGGCCATGCTCACTGTGATGCCAATCTCGGCAAATACGTCGATCAGCACTTGAGTGGGGGCGAACGAACCGAAGTCCACCACGGTCCCGGCCCAATCGAAAATCACGGCTTCCAGATGTTGATAGCGTTGCATGTAGTGACTCCTTACTGTGTCCAGCCAAGCTGGCGGATGGTGGTGGTGATGGTGTGGCAGGCTTGTTCGATCTCTGCGCTGTCGATGGCGCCGATGCAGCCGACGCGGAAGGTTTCCTGGCTGGTGAGCTTGCCCGGATAAAGTACAAAGCCCTGTTCTCGCACCGCCTCGTAGAAGGCTTTGAACTGATAGCCTAGGTGGGCTGGGGCATGGAATGTCAGGATGATGGGCGCTTGCAGTTCGGTGGGCAGGAACAGTAGCAGGCCCGCCTCACCCAGCCGCTGTTGCAGCAGAGTGGCGTTGGCCGCATAACGGGCCAAGCGCGCCGACTGGCCACCTTCGGCCAGGTATTGGTCTAGTGCGACTCGTAGCGCTGCTACTACATGGGTGGGCGGAGTGAAGCGCCACTGGCCGGTCGCCTGCATGTACTCGTACTGTGCCAGCAGATCCAGCGCCAGCGAATGGCTATTGCCGCGGCTGGCCAGCAAGCTATCCTGATTAGCGATGACGAAACCCATGCCGGGTACGCCTTCCAGGCATTTGTTGCTACTGGCGATCAGCGCATCGATGTGCAGCGCGGCCACGTCGATGGGCAGTGCTCCGAAGCTGGACATGGCATCGACGATTAACTTCCGGCCAGTGGCGTGCACCACGGCGGCGATGTCGGCTAGCGGGTTGAGTATGCCGGTGCTGGTCTCGCAGTGGATGAGACCAACGTGGCTGATCGTCGGATCATCTTGCAGCAGCATGGCCAAGGTGTCGGCAGAGGGAGGAGTATCGTCTGCCGTTTCATAGACGCTGTAGTCGCGGTCCAGATACTGTGCGATTTGGGCCATGCGCTTGCCGTAGGCGCCATTGACCAGCACCAGCAGTTTGCCGGTACGCGGCACCAGGTTGGCAATCGCCGCTTCTACTGCATAGGTTCCAGAGCCTTGCAGCGGTATGCAGGCATGGCTGTGGCGGCCATTGGCAATGGTTAGTAGATCATGGCAGACACTGCGGGTCAGCTCATTAAAGCGACTGTCCCAGGAGCCCCAGTCGGTGAGCATGGCGGCTTTGGTGGCTAGTGCCGTGGTGAGTGGGCCGGGAGTAAGCAGAATTGGTTCTCGCATGATAATTCCAGTTATCTAGATGTCTTTGGAGATTCAAATAAACCGGGCGTACGGCCCGGCAGGGTAGGAATTAGTGTTTGTTTGGTTGGCGCCAGCGTTGGCTTTGTGCCAGCAGCCAGTGCGACAGCAGCGCGAACAGCAAGCAAACGGTCGCGGAACTGGCCACGATCAAGGTCGCCATGGCCGCCGCTGCCGCGGTGTCACCCGCGTCATCCATGTTCAGCACTGCTACCGCGGCAAGCACGGTGTCCGGGGTGTAGAGAAAGATCACCGCCGACACGGTTGTCATGGCTGACACAAAGAAATAACGGGCGATTTCCAGTACCGCTGGTAGGCAGGCGGGCAGGGTGACACGCCATAACGTCGTCCAAAGCGGTACTTTCAGCGAGGCGGCTACGGGCTCAAAATCCGGGTCCAGTTGGGCCAGCGCAGTCCGGGCGGTCATGTGGGCAGTGGTGTAGAAGTGAGCCACCGAGCACAGCACCAGTATGCTCAGGCTGCCGTACAGACCATGCAGTGGATTGCCGTCGCTGTTGAAGAAAAAGATGTAACCCAAACCCAGCACCAAGCCGGGCACTGCCATCGGCAGCATGGCGATGGCGTGTAGCAACTGACCACCCGTTGGAATGGAGCGCAGTTTGCAACTACTCCACGCGCCCAGAAAAACTACACAGGTACCGAGCAGAGCCGTTCCCAGAGCCATTTTCAGACTGTTGCCAAATGCTAGCCAACCACCGCCATCGACGCTGTCAAAGTCGAAGTGCGTCAAGGTGAATTGCAGCTGGTAGGGCCATAGCTGGATAAAGGCGGCGGCGATGGCTGTACCCAACAGTAGCAGCAGGGCACCGCCCACCACGCTGCAGAATGACAGTGCAACCAGGCGCACAGGCCAGCTATGCACCATCTGCAGGGGCTGCGCCCTAGCGGAAACCAGTGTTTGCTGACGGCGCTGTAACTTGCGATCCAGCATGAAAGACAGCATGGCCGGCAACAGCAACAGCAGACCGATGACTGCACCTTGCGGGAAGTTCTGCTGGCCAATCACCTGTTTGTAGGCTTCAACGGCCAGTACCGGATACTGGCCACCAATCACCTTGGCGACCCCAAAGTCCGTGATGGTTAGTGTAAAGACGACCAGTGCCGCAGATACCACGCCGTACCGTGTGGCTGGCAGAGTAATGGTGAGAAACTGGCGCAAGCGGCCGGCACCCATGGTGCGCGCAGCCTCATATAGCCGGGCATCACCTACAGCCAGTGCGGTGAGTAAAATCATCAAAGCATGCGGAAAGGTATAGAACGCCTCACCCAGTACGATGCCAGCAAAACCATAGATGCTGCCATCCGGGAACCACGTCTTCAGTAAGCCCTGATTGCCAAACAGATAAACTAGAGAAATGCCGGGCAACAGCGAGGGGGCCAGCAATGGCAGCAGCGCCAGCAGGCGGAACAGGCCGCGGAGTGGTAGTGCGACACGTGTCAGCGCTGCGGCATAGCCGTAAGCCAGCGGCACGACCAATAGTGTGCTGGCTATCGCCACCTGTACGCTGCCACTTGTCGCGCGCAGCAAACCTGGCTGAGCCAGCGTATGGCTGATCTGTGTCAGGCCGGCAAAGCGACCATCACTGTCAGTCAGCGCTTTGCCCAGTATGGCTGCCAGCGGTAGCACCACTGCCACTACCAGCAAGGTCAGCAATAGCCAAAGCAGCAGGCCTCCCAGTTTTTCATCCATGCCGCTGGCGATGCGGCGTTCGCGTTTCAGGCTGATCATGCTGCGTCCTTGCCGCTAAACACTCGGCAACGCGCCAAGTTGAGCGATACCGGTACCCGGTGTTGCGGGCTGACATCCAGTTGGGTCAGTTGTGCGTGAGTGAGGTCGGCCTGCAGGTTGACTGCTCCCCAGGCGGGCACATGTAGACTGATGCGGTATACCGGTCCCAGCAGCTCCAGTTTGTGGATTTCTGCCAGGACGGCATCCGGCGTGGCTGGCCACTGGGGGTGAAGCATGATGTCTTCGGGTCGGACGAACAGGGTGGCGGTTTGTCCTGTTTCCAGGCCGTGCGGTGGTGACAGCGGCAGAACATGTTCGCCCAGCTGCACGCTACTGCTATCGCGGGTGATGGCTGGCAACCAGTTCCCCTGGCCGACAAAACTGGCAACAAAGCGGCTGGCGGGCTCGCGATAGACATCGAACGGGCTGCCGCTCTGTTCGATGCGACCCCCATTCATCACCACCACGCGGTCAGCCATGGTGAGGGCCTCTTCCTGGTCGTGTGTCACCATGATGGTGGTAATGCCAAGCTTTTGCTGCAAGGCGCGGATCTCGCGGCGCAGGTGCTCACGCACGCGTGCATCCAGTGCGGAAAGCGGCTCATCCAGCAATAACAGGCCTGGAGAAGTCGCCAGTGCCCGTGCAAGTGCCACGCGCTGCTGTTGCCCGCCAGACAGTTGGGCGGGGAATTTGTCGGCAATACCATCCAAGTTGATCAGGGCTAGCAGTTCACTGACACGACGGTGCTTGTCTTCACGTCGGCCGCGAAGGCCATAGGCAATGTTGTCTGCCACATTCAAATTCGGAAAGAGAGCATAAGACTGGAACACGATGCCGTAATCGCGCTTAGCCGGTGGTAGCAGAGTGATGTCGCGAGCATCCACCTGAATGGTGCCGGCATCCGGGAGATCCAGGCCGGCAATCTGGCGTAGCAGTGTGGTCTTGCCACAGCCGGAAGGTCCCAGCAAACAGACAAATTCCCCCTTGTGTACGGTCAGGTCCAGTGCATCCAGTACGGTTTGCTGGCCAAAGCGCTTGCTGATGCCGGCAAGCTGAAGGTATGGCCGGGCTTGGTGGGCGCTACTGCCTGGTTGCGGCTTGTGCAGGAGAAAAGCAGGGTCTAGCTTCATGAGAGGGCTTTCAGAACGTTGGCCGCAATGGCCTGGTAATGCTGTAGTGGTGGTGTCGGCAGGGCGGGGGTCTTGGCAATATCGTCGTAATGCCGTAGCGCAATTGCTGCATTGGCATGTGGGCGGCAGGCAAACCGCTGAACTTCACTGGCGGACATCGGACCACCTTGCAGTACCAGCGACTGGCGGGAGGCGTTCGACAGGCTGGTGAGGTAATCGCGGCGGGTGGCGCACAAATAGCGTTTGGCTGCAACGTGCAGGGCAATCGGCATCAGTACTTCATCGTCAAACAGCGTACCAAGAACCTGAACGGCTACCGCTTCGTGGTGATCGTCCAGTCCATTGGTAATGTCGTCATCGCGCTGACCGGTGACAATGTGGCCAACATCATGTAATAGCGCGGCTGTGATCAAGGCATCGCTTGCGCCCGCCTGCTCGGCAGCCAGTGCACTTTGTAGAGCGTGCTCCAGCTGACTGACGGCTTCTCCACCGTAAAGGGAGTGACCCTGGGTGGCCAGCTGCGTAAACAGGTCGTCCAGGGTATGAAATGCTGGATAAATCACGGGCAGGCTCCGTTGACGGGCTAACCCGTCGCATCTGTGGTCTGCATGACAGGTCCTGTACCGAGGGGGGCACAGGACCACACGGCTTACTTCGGTTCAGACTGTGGTGTCATCGTGGCGCTCAATGTAGGCAATTGCGCCTTGGATGGGGTGAGCGGCCAGACATCGCAATACAGGGCATAGCCTCGTTCAGGCTTGCTTTGTGGATGGGGAGTTAGAGGGAGAGAGCTGGCCAGCTTCAACGCCAGGTCGAATAGCGCCTGCGTCTGACCCTGTTTCAATTCGATTTCGACCTCATTGACCTTCAGTGTTTGCCCTTGCCCCTCAATCGTGCCGTGGTCTAGGCTGACTTCCAACGAGTTGCCATGCCCGTCTTGTAGCGTCCAGCATTGTCGTCGGATGGTCGTTGTGAACAACGGGGCCAGCACCGATGCGATATGGTGCTGGGTCAGGAACCGACGTGCTTTCCGGTCTGTGATCTGGTCGAGCTCCAGCACCGGACCGCTCACGGCCTTCTCCAACTCCAGGCGTTGATGCAGACCTGCGCCGGCTTGTTCGGCAAACTTCAGCGTCTGCAACCAATGGCCGTCAACTTGCCGCAGTCGTAGCCCCATGCCCTGCTGCATCAGCGCCAGAGAAGGGGTGTCGTAGTACACGCTATACAGTGTTGTTGTCGGTGCAGTACCCGGCACATGACTTGCCATCAGGCGCCGGAAGGCGGCGTTGTGGCTAGGCAGCAGACTGAACTTCAGTTCGGTTTCAAGCGCCATGACAGAGCTTTCTACTAGGGTGAAGACGAATGTTACTCTGGATCTTAGGTCAGATGATCTCGTCGAGCTGAGCGGTTAGTCAGCTGGTGGTGCAACAAGGGACAACAGGGGAAAAGCCATGAGTAGTGCGAAGCAAACTAAGCGCCACGGTACGCTCAGCTGTAGAGGGATGAATGGTGACAGAGGCTGACAAGAAGTATGCTCGAATTCTTGCGTGAAGCTGTCATTGCACAGTTTTTCGCTTACTGCCGGCCTGGCGGCTTTGGCCGCCGACCTGCTGCCAACGTGCCGCATTGCAGGCAGGTCGGCAGCCAAAGCTGCCTCTTATCCCATTAATGAAAAATAGCTGTTTACGCACCGGAAACAGCCAAAACAGCCATTGGAGTATCTGAAAAACTTGGGGCGACTCACCCACCAAGCAACCCTAAGGCCTCTGTGCGGATAAGTGTCAGTGTTTGGCGCACAAAGGCCAACTGCGCGGCGGCATCATCGATTTCCTGCTGTAAGCGCGAGGGTAGATCCTGCTCTGGTAGCGGGGTTTCGCTCATTTCGCGCCAGGGAATCCATGGGTTCGGGCCTTCGTTATCGAAGCGAAATGGTGGGGCGTAGTAATCCACTTCCTCTTCCAGCCCATAGGCACAGACTTGTGCCTGAGTGTCACCCAGGCAGAGAAGACGGGTGAGCAGGGCGCGAAACGGCAGATCCCCCTGGCCGGAGCGGCAGGCCAAGTGGCCGTTGCCGGCGCCCTCGGCCACGATGCGCGCGTCTTTGATGTGCACTTCGGTGACGTGGGCGGCCATGGTATTCAGCGCCGTCAGCGGGGCTTCATTGGCGTTGATCATGTTGGCAAAGTCGAACAGGATCGATAGTTGCGGCCAGTCACTATTGATTACCAGCGCCACCAGCTCGTGGCTGCTTAGGTCCTCGTGCTGTTCGATGGTGAACCGCAGGCCACTGTCACTATAGCGGGCTTTCATGTACTGGATGTCAGCTGCTACTTGCTGTAATACCTGTTGCAGATGGCCTTCATAACGCGGATAAAATCGCACCGAGCTGGCGCCGGTATGGCGTGCAATGTGCACAGCCTCGTCGATGGTTGCCGCGTCGGAGGCACTGGTTTCGATATGCAATGCCAGACCCAGTACGGCAGCCCGCGCCCCGAAAGCCTGCAGCTCTGCCGGGCTGGCATGGCGCAAGGCGGCGGCTTCGCCATCCAGTACGTGGATTTTCACGCCGGCCAGCTGCTGCCGGTGCGCAATATCCAGCAGGTCGGTAGGCAGAATTTTGCCGCATCGCATGTTGAAGTGATAGGCGTAGGCATGCAGGAATAGCGGGATGCTGTCGATGCGCTGCACCACCCTGGCGGCGTTTGCCATGGTTAACATGCTGTGTTCTCCGTGAAAGGGTGTCGATTAGGGTAGGGGGCTTGCTGCTCCAGAATGGGGTAGGCTGTTGCACAGATGTGCGAGTGGATTCGTTTTAGATCGCGCAGTACATCCAGGTGCAGCGAGCTGGACAGAATGCTTTCCGGGCGGCCATCGCGCAGACGCAGCAAATGGTTGTCGGCTCCTTCGCGCTCCAGATCGCGCACGATGACCTTGTCGTCCAGAATACGCTCGGCGGTTTTGACACAGCTCGAAACAAATGCGGCTTGGGCGCGCTGAAAGCTTTCCAGCACCTGTTCGTGCAGCGCCTGCAACTCGGTGGCACCTTCGGCAGAAAAGCACAGCTTGCTCTTGATCTTCTTGCTGGCCAGCTCCATCAGGTTTTTGTCCACAATGTCGCCGATATGCTCCATATTGATGACAAATGACATGATCGACATGGCGCGACGTGCCTCCGCTGGCTCCAGCCCTTCTCGAGTGACCTCGGTAACGTACAGCTTGATCGCCTCGTGCAGGCTATCCACCGCATCGTCACGGCGCATGACGTCGCTTACCGCACGACGATCGCCTTGCAGCAGGGTGGGCAGGCTGCGCCGCAGCATATCGCCTACGACATCGCCCATGTGTAGGGCTTCGCGGGTGGCGCAGGCCAGCGCCAGTGATGGCGAGGCAATGGCGGATGGGTCCAGGTAGCGTGGCGCATCCGGACTTTCGGCTTCGCGGTTGTCTGGCAGCAGGCGCTCCAGTGTTGAGGCCAACGGGTCCAGCAGACCGATAAACAGCAGGGCAATCGCCAGGTTCAGCAGGGTATGAACATAGGCGATGAGCTGCCCGGCATCATTGCTGCTTGCTTGCAATAGCGACGCCAGCACGGTGACAAATGGCAGCAGCAGCAGGCAGATGCCGCCGCGCAGCAGCAGGTTGCCAGTGGGCAGACGCTTGCGTAGGTTGTCCTCGCCTTTGGTGCCCTCGATATACGGGTTTAACGCACTGCCGATATTGGCGCCCAGCACCATGGCCAGGGCACTGTCCAGCGGCATGGCGTGACTGCCAGCCAGCGACATCACCAGTAGTACCACTGGCGTGCTGGAGTGCGCGGCCCAAGTGAGGACTGCGGCGATGGCGGCGGTGAGCAGCGGCTGGCCGGACAGTAGGCCCAGAATGCTGCGTACGGCCGGGGCGCTTTCCGCTTGGTGCATGGTGCTCACCAGCAGCGCTAGCGCCAGCAACATCAGGCCAATGCCGATCAGTGCGCGGCCAACGTTGCCGTGTTGCGAGCCCTTGCCGCGTTCGAACATGGCCATGCCGATGATCAGGCAGGCTGGGGACAGCCAGCTCAAGTCAAGCGAAAACGCCTGCACGATCAGCGTGGAGCCGACATTGGCGCCCAGCATGATGGCCAGTCCGGTGACTGGAGTCATCAGTTTGCGACCGGCAAAGGCCGAGGCGATCAGACCGGTAGCGGTGCTGCTTTGCAGGACCGCAGTAACCCCCATGCCGGCAAAGAACGCCTTGAACCGGTTGCTGAGACTGCCTGCTATCACTTGACGCAGCCCGGCACCCCAGGCGCGCATGATGCCCGATTCCACCATGTGCAGCCCCCAAGTCAGCAGGGCGACACCGCCGGCAAGATGCAATAACACTGTAAACATGCGTACCTCGCTTACGCCTTGCCGGCGCTGCGATGGCCCCGCCACGGCGGGGCCGGGTTCAGGCCTGCTGCGCCGCGTGCTGCCAGCGCAGTACTTGCCAGCCGCGCTCACCGGCAATGCGGTGCAGCGTGGCGTCTGGGTTGATGGCATGACGATGCGTCACAGCTTCCAGCAGCGGCACGTCATTCAGCGAGTCGCTGTAACCATAGCTGTCATGCAGCGATTCGTTCTCTTGGCGCAGCCAGTCGTGCAGTCGGGTTACCTTGCCTTCGCGGTAGCTCAGTACGCCGTGGGTATCGCCGCTGTAACAGCCGTTGTGAGTCTCTAGCTGGATGCCGATGGAGTCGGCCACGCCCAGCCGGCGGGCGATGGCGCTGACCAGGTGCTCACCGGTGGCCGAGATCACCAGCAGGCGATCCTGTCGGGTGCGGTGCCACTCCAGCCGTTGCAGTGCCTGCGGGAAAATGCGTGGCAGGATCACCTGCTCCACAAACAGCGTCAGCCAGCCCTGCACGGTATCCAGGCTCAGGCCACGCAGCGGAATCAGCGCGAAACGCATGTATTCGTGCATGTCTACCCGGCCGTCGCGGTAGGCCTGCAGCAGCTCCGCCTCGCGCGGCAGCATCTCGGCCGGTGCCAGACCGCGTTCCACCAGGTAATGCAGCCACAGATTGGCACTGTCGCCGTCGACCAGGGTGTCGTCCATATCGAAAATTCCCAGTGCCATCTCAGTGCACCTCCCGCATTTGTTGTTGATCGATCATCAGGTTTACTGCAGTGCCGGCGGCCAACAGGTCTTCCGCGCGACGGTTCAGTTGGTCTACCTGCAGGGTGATGCCTTGAGCCTGCACCTGGTAGCGAATGACATTGCCCAGCAGTTGGTGCTGGCGAATGGTGGCCGGCAGCGGGGCCCCCAGGTGCGCTGGGCAGGCTTGCTCCGGGGTGAAGATCTGGATGGCCTCCGGCCGGATGGCCAGATGCCCCCGAACGTCCAGGCCCAGCAGGTGGCGGGCGTCGTTTGGTGCCAGCAAGTTGTAGCTGCCCATGAAGCGCGCCACGAATTCGGTGGCGGGGCGGGTGTAGATCATCTCGGCAGTGCCTTCCTGCACGATGCGGCCCTGATCCATCACGAAGATGCGATCGGACATGGTCAGCGCTTCTTCCTGATCATGGGTAACAAACACCGTGGTCAGGCCCAGGCGTTGCTGGATGTCGCGGATCTGCTCGCGCAGCGACTTGCGGATGCGCGCATCCAGTGCCGACAGAGGTTCATCCAGCAGCAGGATGCGCGGCTCCACCACCAGTGCACGTGCCAGTGCCACGCGCTGCCGTTGGCCGCCAGACAGTTCGTGCGGGTAGTGCTGCTCCTTGCCGCCTAGCGCCACCAGCTTGATCACTTCGGCCACCTTGCGGGCAATCTCGCTGCCCGGCAGCTTTTGCAGCTTCAGGCCGAAGGCGATGTTCTGCTCCACCGTCATGTTGGGGAACAGCGCGTAGCTCTGGAACACCATGCCGATGCCGCGTTTTTGCGGCGCAGCACGGGTAATGTCCTCGCCACCGACACGAATGCAGCCGGCATCGATGTCGGTGAGTCCGGCCAGACTGCGTAGCAGCGTGGACTTGCCGCAGCCGCTAGGCCCCAGCAGGGTGACGAACTCGCCTTTCTGCAGCGAGAAATTGATGTCCTGGAAAATGGTGGCGGCGCCGTATTTCTTGGCCAGTCCGCTAGCTTCGACGTAACTCATGGCATGTCATCCTATTTGCTGAAACGGGCGGTGAGCCACGTCAGGAACAATGTGAACAGGAAGTAGCTCATGACGATGGCACTAGTGAAGTGGCCGCTCGTCTGACGCATGTTGTAGAGGTAGACCTGCAGGGTTTCGTAGTGGGAACCTGCCAGCAGGTTGGCGAATACGAAGTCGCCCAGCAGGAAGGAAAACGCTAGGAACAGCGAGGCCATCAGCCCCTTGCGCAGGTTGGGCAGAATCACCAGCATGAAGGCCACGGGAGTGCTGGCACCCAGCAAATGGGCGGCATCCATCAGGTCGCGCACATTGATGCTGCTAAGGCTGTTGGCCAGCGAGCGGTACATGAACGGCAGGGCGATGGTGAAATAGCAGCCCACCAGGATCCATGGCGTGCCGGTGATGTTCAGCGGGCCATCGGCATAGATGTTCAACAAGCCCACCGAGGTCACCACTGGTGGCACCGCGAACGGAATCAGGATCAGTGCGTTCATCAGCTTGTCCAAGGCCGGGAAGCGGTAAAACACCACGAACACGGCGGGTACAATGATCAGCGTGCTCAGCAGCAGGGTGCCCAGACACACCGCCAGTGAGCGACCGAAGGCAGCCAGGAAGGCGCTGTCCTGCCACAGTTGCAGATACCAGGCCAGCGACAGGTCATCCGGCAGGATGGTGGCGCCCCAGTGTTCAGACAGCGAATACAGCAAGGTGGCGAGCACCGGCACGGTCAGCAGAAGAATCAGCATGGCGACAACACTGCGGTGATAGATGTCAGCGCGCATGGCGGGCTCCTTTCTTCAGCAGCCACTGGTTGACGGCAGTGACCAGTAGCAACATCAGCATCAGCAAGACCGACAGCGCGGCGGCCATGTTCGGCTCCAGAAAGATGTCGCCGGAAACCAGGCTGGCAATGCGCACCGTGATCAGGTTGAAGTTACCCTGTGTCAGCGCATAGGCACTGGCATAGGCGCCGATGGCATTGGCAAACAGCAGGATGAAGGTGCCGAGGATGGCCGGGGCCAGCACTGGCAGGCCGACGTGGTACCAGTACTGCCAGAGCTTGGCGCCCAGGAGCGAGGCGGCGGCCTGCCAGTCGTCGTCCAACGAATCAAATGCCGGATACAGCAGCAACACACCCAGCGGAATCTGGAAGTAGGTGTAGATCAGGATCACGCCATTGCTGGAGTAGAGGCGGAAGTCCTCAATCAGGCCCCACTGGCGTAGCAGCAGGGTCAGCGCGCCATTGGTGCCCACCAGAATGATGAAGGCGAAGGCGAGGGGTACGCCGGTGAGGTTGCTGGTCATATTGGTAATGGATACGACCAGTCGGCGCAGCCGGCCGGAAACCCGGCGCAACGAGGCGGCCCCCAGTAGCGAAATCACCAGCCCAATCACGCTGGACCACACGGAAATGCGCAGGCTGTTGTCAAAGGCCTGGCGATAGAACGGTGACGACAGAATGTCGCTGTAGTTGGCCAGCGACAGGCCCTGCTCGGTGTGCACGCTGTTGAGCAGCACCCACACCATTGGCGCCAGGCAGAACAGGATCAGCATGACGAAGAAAGGGAGCAGCAGCAGGGCAGCCGGCCAGTGTCGCAGCCGGCCACGAGGCAGCCGTGGCACTGCCGTTTGGCCGGCAAAGGGTAGCGAAGTGGTTTTCATGACAAAAGTAGCTCCGGTTTGTGCGGTTTGGCGTGGTCCAGACCCAGCAGGTCAGCGATAAGGCCGCACAGCTGGGTCTGGTGCACACGGACGTCCGGCAATTTGCTGAAACGCTGGCCGATCACGAACAGTGGTACCTGCCGCTCTTCCGGTAGCAGACCGCCGTGGCTGCCATCGTGGTTCATGCCGTGATCACTAGTGACCAATACTTGATAGCCTGCGGCCAACCATCCGGGCAGGTACTCGGCCAGCCGCTTGTCAAAGCGGCGTGCCGAATTGCGGTACTGCGCACTGCCGTAGCCGTGGCGATGTCCGGCCACGTCGGTCTCCATTGGGTGTACCAATAGCAAGTCTGGGTGGTGTTTCAATCGCAGTGCTTCGGCGTCCAGCAGTAAGTGGTCATCCGGGTAGTCGTCTCCGTGGTAAAACACGCCATGCTGGATTGGTAGCTGACTGTCGTCGGTGAAGCGGTCGCGCACGGCAACGTACGGTGCCCGGTTGTACAGTTCTGCTATCCAGTGATAGGCCGCCGCCGCGGTGGTCAGGCCAGCATCGCGAGCCAGGTGGAAAATGCTTTGCTGGCTGGAGGCCGGGCCGGCGTAGTTGTGCACGATGCCGCTGTGCACGGGGGGCACACCACTGAGAATGCATTCGTACAACGGGCGCGACAGCGATGGCAGTTCGCACCGTAGCTGATAGAGACCGGCCTGACCCGCCTCGCACAAGCCCTGCAGGTAGCCCATGCCGTCATGGGCTGCCTGCCAGGCCAGGCCGTCGATCAATACCAGGATGACCTTGCTGGACATGGCCGCTCCTTACTGCATGTTCACCATGACTATTTCCTGCCACTGGCGCGGCAGCTTCTTGGTCGAGTCTTCCCAAGCGGCGAAGTCGCGGATCGGTTTGGCCGACCGATACTGGCTGGCTGGCAGCAGCTTGGCCTGCACGTCGGCCGGGATCGCCAGCTTGCTGCGGATCGGTCGGGCATAGCCGCGTGCCAGGTTGATCTGGCCGGCATCGCTCAGTACATATTCACGTACCAGCTTGGCCGCATTTGGGTGCTTGGCGTACTTGTTGATGATGGTGGTATAGCCGGTAGTCACCGAGCCATCGGTCGGGATGCTCACCGTAAAGCGCTTACTGTCGATGCGGTCGCGGTAGCTCAGCGAGGTGAAGTCCCACAGGATGCCTACCTCGATCTCGCCCTTTTCCAGATTGGCCAAGCTCGGGTCGATCAGTGACAGGCGGCCCTGCTTGGCCAGCTGGCTGAACAGCTCCAGCGCCGGCTTCAGGTTTTTCTCGTCACCGCCGCGAGCCAGTGCTGCAGCCAGTACGGCGCTGTTGGCGCGCGCGGACACCCCCACTGCACCCAGCGTGACCTTGTACTTGCCTTTTAGTAGGTCGGCCCAGGACTTGGGTGGTGCTTTCACCAGCTGGTTGTTGGTGATGAAGGAAATGGTCCCGGTATAGGCCAGTACCCAGTGGCCGTCCTTGTCCTTGGCCCAGGCCGGGATCTCGCTCCAGGTGCTGGGCTTGTATGGTTGGGTCAGCCCTTTTTGCTGAGCAATCGGACCAAAAGTGTGGCCTACATCGCCGATATCCGCGGTGGCATTTGTCTTCTCCGCCTCGAACTTGGCCAGTTCTTCTGCCGAGCTCAGGTCGGTATCACGGTGACTCAGGCCATATTTCTGGGTAATCTGCGCCCAGGTGTCTTTCCAGTTGGCCCAGTCGTCGGGCATGCCCACGCTATAAACAGCACCTTCCTTTTTAGCGGCTTGGATCAGGGAAGGGAGGTTTTCCGCATTGGCCTGTGCCACGCTAAGGCAAAGCCCCCCGGATACGACGCTAACCAGCAAATTTTTCATGATCTTTCCTTTGGTCTAGTCCAGATTTAAGCTGCAGGGGAACCTTAGTTCAGTGGCTTTCCAGCTGTCAATCTCGCCTCATGTTTTTTTGATGGTATTGGTCACGGATTTGTTGTGATTTTGTTTGTTAACTCACTGATTTATATTGATAAAGAATTATGTGCGACTGTGTGGTTTTTCATGTAGATTTGCTGCGTGAATAGACGTTGTGTTGCCTTGGGTGTGTCTTTGAAATTTCACGATCTTGTGATAAATTTGTCATCAATTTGAAAACTGGAGTAGTCCAATTGATCGCGTTTGAACGTAATACCACTCTGGCCACACAAATCAGGCAGTCGCTGGAGATGCAGATTGATAGCAAACTACTGGTAGCGGGCACCAAGCTGCCATCTGAGCGAGAGCTTTCCGAACTGTTCGATACCACGCGGACGACAGTCAAGGAGGCGCTGCTGGCGATGGAGGCTGAAGGGCGTATCTACTGTGAAGACCGCCGCGGTTGGTTTGTCGCGCCCCCCCGGCTGATATACAACCCGCTGTACCGCTCTCCCTTTCACCAGATCGTTACCGAACAGAAACGGCAGTTGGAAACACTCGTGATGTCATCGCGAACCATCGTGGCGACACCGGCACTGTGCCAAGAGCTGGCTTTGCCAACCCTGTCGCGGATAACCGAGGTCACGCGGCTGCGCAAGCTGGATGGGCGCGTGGTACTACTGGCTAGGCACTACCTGAAGCCTGAGCGCTTTCCCGGTATTTTGGAGCACGATCTGAGCCAGTCGTTGACCACTCTTTACGAGCAGCATTATGGCGTACGTTATGGACGCTCCCGTTTCGAGATCAACCCCACGGCGGCTTGGGGCGAGGTGGCGCAGGCGCTGATGTTGACCGAGGGGAGTCCGATCCTGCTGATTTCCTGTGTCAACTACGACCAGCACGGCGAGATTATCGATTGCGACTATGAATACTGGCGTCACGACGCGGTACGGATCTTGGTTGATAGCCAAGAGTTAGAGCGGATGAGGGCAAATGCGTTGATTTGACAAATGCGCCACTGTACGGACTCTAAGAAGAGGGCTGTCTAGGGTGGTTTCGTGCCTGAAAGCATTCCGCATGGATGTTCCAGAGGAGAGAAAATGCAGAGGTGGGACGAAAAGAGAGTCGTTTTACCCTTTGGGGGCGAGCAACTCCTATCATTAAGCCACAGAGCGACCGAAGGAGGCACCTACAGGGCTGATTGGAATGGTTGTTCAGCTAGCAGCTATGCTCATTGCCCCCAATGAAGCAGCCATTGCAATGGCTGCTTTTTGTCGTTCACGAAGGGCGATTCCCGCGCACCTTCAACCTGCTCCCTGCGGGCGAACTGTCAGTTTTGGCCTACGACAGGTCTCCGGCACTTCTACAAAACTGGGGGCGATTCAACCAGCGGTAACAGGTCAGCCATAAAAGCGCGTAATACCGTAGGTTGAGGTGCTCCCCGTCGAGTAATCGCTGTAAATGGCCAGTGAGAGCAAAAGCGTGCAGGATCAATCTGACGCATATCACCAGCCTCCACCCAACGGGTTGCGTAGTGGATTGGTAAAAACCCGATATAGGCCCCGGAGAGAATCAGCATTGCTTGTGCCTCGATATTGGCAACGGTGGCGGCAGCCTTGCTGACGCGTAATTGCTTTAAGTCCTGCTGCTGGAGGTAGCCGCGGGCTACGATGTGGCTAGTGGCAATATGGTTGAACAGTTGCGTCTCAGTATCCGATGTCTTGAATAGCGGGCTGTAACGGCTGCAGAACAGGCCATCCTGCTCCTGGTACAGCTGGATGTAGGACAACCCGGCGACCCGCAACGGAAAGTGACCAACTGCGATATGCAGGCGGCCATCCAGTACCCGCTCTTCCAGCTCGGCAGGGGTGCCAATATAGACATCCAGATGCACGTCGTGGCCGCGAGCCACGAACTGGCGTAGTGCGCGCGCCAGCGGTGAATCGGCATCGCTGATGGTGTTGTCGATGATGCCCAGGTACAGCTTGCCCGAGATGTGCTGCTTCAGTGCGCTGGTGTCCATGCAGAAGGCATCCACCGCCATCAGCAGACGCTGGGTGGCTTCGTAGGTGACCATGCCGTGTTCGGTGAGGCGAAAACCGCCACGCCCGCGCTCGCACAGGGTGACACCCAGTCGCGTTTCCAGGTTGGTCATCTGTTCACTGATACTGGACTGGCTGAGATTCAGCGCGGCCTGTGCCGCAGAAAAACCACCACATTTCACGATGGTCATGAACACTCGCAGCAGCTTCAGATCCACGTCTTGCAGTTGTTTCATCTGCTTCTTTCCTTTGCCGATGGGTTGTTTTTCGTGCTGCATCGCAGAACGCCGATGGCATCAAGTGCCGTGCTGTATAGCTGGCGACAGCCATGTGTCAAACCAACAATTTTTACATCGGGAATGTCGATGTGAGTATCTGATATTTATTATTTTTTCGAAGCAAATCTCTGCGCATAGTCATGGAACACCGGGCGCCATGCAAGTCCCGGCTTGTACCAGTACATCACATGCGGAGAGAGACTTATGTCGAAAAACAGTTATGAAGAAGGTCGCCTGAATCTGCCGTTTGTCGGCCACTGCACCTTCGCCAAAGCCCCGGTCTGCCTGGACTGGGAACGCATCGACGCCGACGTGGCCGTCCTGGGCGCCCCCAATGATATGGGCACCCAGTGGCGTTCCGGCGCCCGCTTCGGCCCGCGCGGCATCCGCGAGGCCTCCACGCTGTTCTCCTTCGGCCATGCCGGCGCCTACGACTTTGAAGACGACGTGATGTACCTCACCCGCGAAGACGTGCGCATGGTGGACGTGGGCGATGCCGACATCGTGCACACCGACATGGCCAGCAGCAACGCCAATATCGAGCTGGCGGTGCGCAAGATCCTGGCCGCCGGCGCCATGCCGGTGGTGCTGGGCGGCGACCATTCCATTCACGCGCCGGTGATCAAGGCGTTTGAGGGCCAGGGCCCGATCCACATCCTGCACATCGATGCCCACCTCGATTTCGTCGACGAGCGCCACGGCGTGCGCTACGGCCACGGCAGCCCGCTGCGCCGCGCCTCGGAGATGGACCACATTGTCGGCATGACCCAGCTGGGCATCCGCAACGTGTCGTCCTCCAACCGCGACGACTACGCCGCTGCCCGCGCTGCCGGCTCCACCGTGCTGTCGGTGCGGCAGGTGCGCGCGCTGGGTGCCGAAGGCGTGCTGGCGCAGATTCCGGATGCGGCCAACTACTACATCACCATCGACATCGACGGCTTCGACCCGTCCATCGCCCCGGGCACCGGCACCCCCAGCCACGGCGGCTTCCAGTACTACGAGGTGCTGGAAATCATCCAGGGCCTGGCCCAGCGCAGCCAGGGCCGCATCGTCGGCATGGATCTGGTAGAAGTGGCCCCGGCCTACGACCCGACCGGCGTGACTTCCATCCTGGCTGCCCAGCTGCTGATGAACAGCATCGGCTTCATTTTCCACGCCCGCGCCGAAGCACGCCGCGGCTGAACTGCACCTGACGCGCCAGCCTCGCGTAGATGAGGCGGCGTTGAGAAAGAGGAGAACAACATGGATCAAGTCGTACAGCAGTATCTGGCGCAATACGGCGTTTCCGCCGCCACGCGCGCGTTTCTGGCCAAGCCGCAAAAGATGTTCATCGGCGGCCAGTGGCTGGACGCCAGCGACGGCGGCAGCTTCAACGTCACCGAGCCATCCACCGAGGGCCGGATCACCAGCGTGCCGTCCGCCACCGTGGCCGACCTGGACCGCGCCGTGGCTGCCGCCCGCGCGCAGTTCGACGGCGGCGAATGGCGCCAGCTCAAGCCGCTGGCACGCGAACGCCTGCTGCAGCGGCTGGCCGACCTGATGGAGGAGCACGGCACCGAGCTGGCCGAGCTGGAAGCCATCGACATGGGTAAGTCGGTGGGCTTTGCCCGCGATATCGATGTGCAGGGCTCGGTGGACACCATCCGCTACTTTGCCGGCTGGGCCAGCAAGCTGCATGGCCGCACCGTGGAGCCGTCGTCGCTGCCCGGCAACTACCTGGCCTACACCCGCAAGGAGCCGCTGGGCGTGGTGGCCGCCATCGTGCCGTGGAACTTCCCGCTGCAGACCATGGTGTGGAAGCTGGCCGCCGCGCTGGCGGTGGGTTGCACCATGGTGATCAAGCCGGCCGAGCTGACCTCGCTGTCCACGCTGCGTTTTGCCGAACTGGTGCAGCAAGCTGGTATTCCGGATGGCGTGGTGAACATCGTTACCGGCCGTGGCAGCGTGATCGGCGCCGCCATGAGCAGCCATCCGGGCATCGACAAGCTCACCTTTACCGGCTCCACGCCGGTTGGCCGCAAGGTAGGCGCCGCCGCGGTGGAGCAGCTCAAGCATGTGACGCTGGAGCTGGGCGGCAAGTCGCCGGTGCTCGTGCTGGCCGATGCCGACCTGAAAGCCGCGGCCAGCGCGGTGGTGAACGGCGTGTTCTTCAACTCCGGCCAGGTGTGCGATGCCGGCACCCGCGTCTACGTGGCGCGCAGCGTGTACCAGCCGTTCCTGGACGAAGTGGTGGCGCTGACCCGCGAACTGAAGATCGCCCCCGGGCTGGACCCGGACTGCTACATCGGCCCGCTGGTGTCCGCACAGCAGAAAGACAGCGTGCTGTCCTACATCGCCAGCGGCATCGAGGAGGGCGCCGAGCTGCTGTGCGGCGGCCAGGCGCTGCCGGGGCCTGGCCATTTCGTGGAGCCGACCATCTTTGCCCACTGCCGCCAGGATATGCGCATCGTGCAGGAGGAAATCTTCGGCCCGGTGCTGGTGACCCTGCCGTTCGACGAGCTGGACGAGGCGGTGGCGCTGGCCAACGACAACCAGTACGGCCTGGCGGCGGCGATCTACTCCAACGACCTGGGCCTGGTGCACAGCCTGATTCCACGCCTGGATGCCGGCATGGTGTACGTCAACGCCCACGGCACCATCGACCCGGCGCTGCCCTTCGGCGGGGTGAAGGGTTCCGGCTTCGGCAAGGACCTGGGGCCGGAGCAGCTGGAGCACCTGATGATCAGCAAGGCGGTGTGGATCACGCTGCCCTGACACGGGCAGAGGGCGGCTGTCCATCACGGATCTGCCACGCCCGCCGGCATGGACGATGATGAAAGTAGGAGGAGCGCGGTGCTGCCACGTCAAGCACGCCGCAGCAGGGCTGGCCGCGGCAGGGTGCCGCGCCGGTCCGCTCCGCCAGCACGCATCTCCAGTCGCCGGGGCAAGGTTGGCCGCAAGCCGTAACGGGGTGCCGCCGCCCGCCCTTCGCCGTGACGCCGCCGCCTTTGGGGCCGCTGGCGTCAGCTGCCGCCGCGCCCGCCATCGAGCGGGCCGGGCCGGCACCATGAGATATGCGAGGAGATACCATGAAATCGAACGCGCAAAAAACCGAGCAGGCCGCCGCACCGGGCGGTCTGGAAATCGAAGGTCATTCCATTGACTTCATCCCGGACCATGAACGAACCGACAAGCTGTCCACGCAAGGTCCGTTCTGGTTCGTCGGCAACTTCACCTTCTTTACCATGACCATCGGTTTTGTCGGCCCCAGCGTGGGACTCAGCGCGCTGTGGACCACCATCGCCGGCACACTGGGCATCATGTTCGGCACCCTGTTCATGGCGTTTCACGGCTCGCAGGGGCCGCACCTGGGCCTGCCGCAAATGATCCAGTCGCGGGCGCAGTTCGGCTACCGCGGCGTGGTGCTGGTGCTGCTGGCGACGCTGTTCGTGTTCGCCGGCTTCAACATCGTCAACCTGGTGCTGATGATGCAGGGGCTCAACACCCTGTTCCAGTGGGGGCCGATGCAGGTCGGGCTGGCGGTGACCGTGCCGGCGACCATCCTCGCCATCCTCGGCCACGACTGGATGCACAAGACCTTCAAATGGTCGCTGTTCCTGTCGTTGCCGCTGTACGGCATCGTCACGCTGGCGGTGCTGATGGGCTGGATCCACGACGCACCGCCGCTGGCCAACGCTCCCGTTGCGGCGCCGCTGGGCTTTACCTGGATCGGCTTCATCGCCCAGTTTGCCGCCGGTGCCAGCTACAACATCGCCTACGCGCCGTATGTGTCGGATTACTCGCGCTATCTGCCGAAGAACACCCACAGCGGCAAGCTGATCGCCGCGGTATTCCTCGGCGCGTCGCTGTCCGGGGCGTGGATGATCGCGGTCGGCGGCTGGCTGGGTGAACACCTGCATGCCACCGATGTGCTGGTGGCGCTCAACAGCGTGGGCGCCAGCGTGGCACCGCAGCTGGGTAGCGTGGTGGTGGCCATCACCATCCTGGCCTTTCTGCCAGTGATCGCGATGAACATCTACAGCGCCAAGCTCACCGCCATTACCGGGGTGGACTCCTTCAAGAAGGTGAAGCCGACGCCGAAGGTCCGCATCTGGGCGATCCTGTTCGTGGTGTTCCTGCAGCTGGGCGTGGCGATGAGCATCTATACCTCCGGCTCCGGCCTGTCGGTGCTCAACATCTACCTGATCGTGATGCTGTACTTCCTGGTGCCGTGGACGGCGGTGAACCTTACCGACTACTTCTTCGTGCGCAAGGGCCGCTATGCGATTCCGCACTTCTTCCTGCCGCACGACAACATCTACGGCCATTGGGGCCGCCGCGGCCTGCTGGCCTACCTGATCGGCTTCCTGGCCATGATTCCATTCTTCGCCATCTTCAACGGTCCGCAGGAAGTGTTCGTCGGCCCGCTGGCGCGAATGATCGGCAGCGTGGACATGGCCTGGCTGGTGGGGCTGATCGTGTCCGGCGTTGCCTACTACCTGCTGTGCCTGTCGCTGGACCTGGACAAGGAAGAGACGCTGATCAAGCACATCGAAAAGACCTCCCCGCAATACACCACCGGTGAAGGTTGGTAAGCCCGTACCGACCCGCAAAACAAGGCGACAAGTATCATGGAAAAAATTTTCGACTACATCATCATCGGGGCCGGTTCCGCCGGCTGCGTGCTGGCCAATCGCCTGACCGAGGACCCCAACGTCAGTGTGCTGGTGCTGGAGTATGGCGGCAGCGACAAGAGTGTGATCATCCAGATGCCCAGCGCATTCTCGATCCCGATGAACACCAAGCGCTTTAACTGGCACTTCGAAACCGAGCCGGAGCCGCACCTGGGCGGCCGTCGCCTGCACTGCCCACGTGGCAAGGTGCTGGGTGGCTCGTCGTCAATCAACGGCCTGGTCTACATCCGCGGCAACGCGCTGGATTTTGATGAGTGGGAGTCGCTGGGGGCCAAGAACTGGGGCTACCGCCACTGTTTGCCGTACTTCAAGCGTGCCGAGAACTACAAATTCGGCGGCGACGACTACCGTGGTGGTGATGGCCCGTTGGCCACCAACAATGGCAACAATATGGCCAACCCGCTGTACGGTGCCTGGGTGGAAGCAGGGGCGGAGGCCGGCTACATCAAGACCGACGACTGCAACGGCTATATGCAGGAAGGTTTCGGCGCCATGCACATGACGGTGAAGAACGGCGTGCGCTGGTCCACCGCCAACGCTTACCTGCGCCCAGCGATGCAGCGCCCCAATCTGACGGTGGTGACCCACGCCATGACGCGGCGCATCCTGCTAGAGGGCAAGCGCGCAGTGGGGGTGGAGTTCGATCAGGGCGGCAGGACCCATACCGTACGTTGCCGGCGCGAAGTACTGGTATCGTCCGGCCCGATTGGCTCGCCGCATCTGCTGCAGCGTTCCGGCATCGGCCCGGCAGCGGTGTTGCGCCAAGCCGGCATCGAGGTAAAGCACGACCTGCCAGGGGTGGGCGAAAACCTGCAGGATCACTCGGAGATCTACATCCAGTACACCTGCAAGCAGCCGATTACCCTCAACGGCAAGATGAGCCTGTGGGGCAAGGCGATGATCGGCCTGCGCTGGCTGCTGTTCAAAGATGGTCTGGGGGCCAGCAACCACTTCGAGGCCGGTGGCTTCATCCGTTCCGACAAGGGGCTGCGCTGGCCGGACATCCAGTTCCACTTCCTGCCGGCGGCAATGCGCTACGACGGCGATAAACCATTCAAGGGCCATGGCTTCATGGTGCTGACCGGCCCCAACAAGCCCAAGAGCCGTGGCTATGTACGCGCCCGCAGCGCCGACCCGTACCAGCACCCGGAGATCCGCTTCAATTACCTGGAAAGCGAAGAGGACCGCGAAGGCTTCCGCCGCTGCGTGCGGCTGACGCGCGAGATACTGGCGCAGCCGGCGATGGACAGCTACCGTGGCGAGGAGCTGGCGCCAGGGCCGCAGGTACAGACCGATGCCGAGATCGATGCCTTCGTGCGTGCCAACATGGAAAGCACGATGCATCCTTGTGGCTCCTGCCGCATGGGCGAGGACGACATGGCGGTAGTGGACTCTGAACTGCGCGTGCACGGTATTGCGCGCCTGCGGGTGATCGACTCTTCGGTGTTCCCCACCGAGCCAAACGGCAACCTCAACGCCCCTACCATCATGCTGGCCGAACGTGCCGCCGATCTGGTGCGCGGTCTGGTGTCGCTGCAGAGCGATGATGTGCCGGTGGGGCAGGTGAGCGACTGGGAAACCCGGCAGCGTAGCGGCAGGCCGATGCGCCAGCACATCGTCTGAAATTGTTTTCCCCTGTGACTAGCCAACCTTGCCACGGTGTGCGCATCGGTCGGTAGGTTGGCTGCTTTTCTTACTTCAGTAGCGTAGAGTTGATTGTCAGCATGGGATGCCGGCTGGTGCAATAACATCATGATTCAGACATTGATTGTCTTTTTGCACAAATTAGATAAAGGTCGGCTTATCGTAAAATCGCCTCTGGTTTGCTTAAAAACTTTAAGGGTGGCCTCCAATTTGGAAGCCACCTTTTTTTAATTGGACTGCCCCAGCTCTTGTAGGCAATCCAGTATGAAGGAGCATGATTCTGGTCACACTTAGAGTTTGCTGAGGCCTGGAGAGTGATAAGGATGACCGTGCTGTAATGCCACTGAGCCATACGGCAGGATCAGGAGTCATCACGCTGGACAATCTACCAGGAGAGAGCCCCACGAATCGGTAGCGGTTTTCGCTACCGATTCGCTGTTACTTGAGGGTCGAGAAAGTCTGCCCAAGATTGCATCATGGGGCGGCGCTCCTCCAGTAGATCGGTCCGGTGATAGGCGGCTTCCACTTTGTTTTCAATGGCGTGCGCCAAGGCACGTTCAGCAAGATCCTTGCGGTGGCCACTTTCACTGGCCCAGTCGCGAAAGCTAGATCGAAAACCATGTGCCGTGGCTGCTCTTCCTTCTGTGTCGCTTTGAGCTTGTTCGCGGCGCAAAAATGAAGTCAAGATCATGTCTGAAGGAATTTTCCCTGCAGGGCTAGGGAAGACGAGCTCTTCGTGTAGGCCCTGCTGTGACTGGAGGATCAAGACGGCTTGGTCGCTAAGCGGCACTCGGTGCTGGATACCAGCTTTCATTCTGTTAGCGGGAATTGTCCAGACTTTATTTGCAAGATCGAACTCCCCCCATTGAGCTGCACGTGCCTCTCCGGATCGCGTGGCAGTTAAAATCAAAAACATCAGGAGTGGTCTGGTTGTTTCCCCTCGTGGATAGTTCCTTACCCTGTCAGATACAAAACGTCGTATATCTCGCCATGGCATCGCAGGTTGGTGAGCGTGTGATGCTTTTTGGGGTGGGAGTAATCTGCTTACAACGTCTATGGGGTTTGCCTGCACGAAACCATGTGCCCATGCCCAAGCCATAACGGCATGGCAGCGTTGCTTGATACGTGAGGCTGTTTCGGGTGTATCTAGCCAAATGGGGCGTAAAGCATCGGCAAAATGACTCGGTTTCAGTATGTCAACGGTCAGGCTGCCAAGTTTGGGAAAGATGTGGGCCCTGAGAGTATTTATCCATTGCTGTCCATGCTTCAAGTTCTTCCAGCTGGGAAGTAGTTCCTCATAGACTCGGTACGCGGCTTGCTCAAACGTTGGGGTACAAGTAGCTACTTCCTTCGTCTCCAGAGGATCGATGTTCTTGGCAATGAGCTCTCTTGCCTCTGTACCGAGCTGTGTGGCTTGGGCAATGCTGACTGCTGGGTAGCTACCAAGCCCAAGAGACCTACGCTTGCCAGTGATTGGGCTGACATAACGTAGCTTCCATTGCCCGTGCCCTTTTGTCTTGAGTGGGTGCAGGGTGAGACCAGTTATTCCGCCATGTGACAACGCTGCATCTGTAGGCTTAAGCGACTGTGCTTTTCGATCTGTAAGTGTTGCCATGGTAGCCAATCTGGTAGCCATTATGATGTGGCTTTCATGGTATACCCATGGAACTCAATAGACAACAAAACACCTTAACACCATGATTTTCAATAACTTTAATAGACAACAAAGGATGCTTATGGACTTAAATCAAGCGGACACCGCTTCCGCCAGCATTCCGTAAAAAAGCCCTGAATCTTCAGGGCTTTTTTTATTGCCAGTTCAAAACACTCCACTTCGCGCTGCCCATCAGCAAGTGGCTTCGTTTCAAGGCTTCACCAACCGTGGCGGCGCCCCGAGTGCCAGCTGGGTCTCACGCTGTGGTGTAACCAGAGCAAGGTGGGTCATCACGTCGCGGCCCAGCACCAGCCGGACATCGGTGCTCTGGCGCAGCCCCACTTTTTCCGTAATGGCCGGTTTCAACGGCAGGCTGGCACTCAGCCTAGCGGCCACGCCCGCATAACCGGGGCGATACTCGACTACCGTCACCGGTTGACGGAACGGCTTGTTATTGGTGAGCCGCGCCGCCGGATAGCCTTGCGCCAGCAGCGCCTGGCTCACGCGTCGGGCCATGCCGGTAATACCGTTGCCGTTGGATACCTCGTACAGGGCCGCGCGGGCCGATGGTGGCGTAGTCTTCGGCAGCGCTGGCGGCGCTGCGGCCAACATGGTTGGCACCTCCGGCTCTATCATTTTCTGAGGTTCGGCTGGTGCCAGCTGGGGTGGCTGGGATGGTGTGATAACGGGTGCCGGTTCCGCTACCAGCGGCGGGGTGGCTGGCTGGGACGGTGATGGAGCTGGAGCTGTCGGTTCAACAGCGACCGGCGGGCTGGCAGGGGCCAGCACAGGCGCTGCCACCGTGGTTTCTGTTACTGGCTGGGCTACTGACGGCGCGGCGACATTGCTGGCGGTGTTTGCCGGCGGAGTCGCTGTGGCCGGGGCGAATGCCTGCTGCACCAGCTCGGTCTTGGTTTTCTGTGCCAATGCCAGATTGAGGTTGGTCGTGATCTTGGCATCGCCTGGCTTCAGGCTCGCTGCCTTCTCCAGCGCGGCGGCAGCCTCGACTGGGCGGCCTTGCAGGTAGTAAGCATAACCAAGGTTGTTGTAGAAGTGCGCGGTATCCGGCGCGGCTGCCAGTGCTAACTGGAACTCCATAATCGCCAGCTCGAACTGATGCTGACCGGCGTAGAGGCTGCCGAGTGCGTTGTGTGCCTCGGTATAGTGTTTGTCCAGCGCCAGCGCTTGCTGGAAGGCCGGAATGGCGAGGTCGCTCCGGTTCTGGCCTTGGTAGTAGCGACCAAGCTGATAGTAGGCTGCCGGGCTTTCATTGGCATGGCGCACTTTCAGCAGCGGCTGGAAGCCCCACGCCTGTTTCGGCGGCACCGATTCGCAGCTTTGCAGCAGGGGGACACAGCACAGCAGCGACAACAGCAGCGGAGTGTTTTTCATGGCGTTTTCTCCCATGACATGCTCGATGACGGCTTGTACCAAGCCCGGCTAACCACCACCGCCGAACGATGGCAGCAGCACGCGGTAGATCTGGATGAATGCCGGCCCCAGCAATACCAGCAGCAGGGCAGGGAAGATGCAGAAAATCAGCGGAAACAGCAGCTTCAGCGGAATCTTGGCGGCGGCTTCTTCTGCACGCAGGCGGCGCTTGGTGCGCAGGTCATCGGCATGCACGCGCAGCGATTCGCCGATGCTGGTACCGAAGCGGTCAGCCTGAATCAGCATCGCCACCAGAGTGTCCACCTCCTGCACCCCGGTACGCATCGCCAGGTTGCGCAGCGCGCGATCCTTGCTGCTGCCGGCGCGCAGTTCCAGGTTCACCAGATGCAGTTCGTCGGCAAGAATAGTGCTCTTGATGCGGATTTCCTCGCCGACTTTCAGCAGCGCCGCGTCCAGTCCCAGGCCGGCCTCGACACAGACCAGCAGCAGGTCGATGGCATCGGGAAAGTTGTTGAAGATTTCCTGCTGCCGCTGCTCGATGCGCCGCGCCAGGATGATGTTGGGCAGGTAGTAGCCTACCGCGGCGGCAAACAGCATCGAGATCAGGAAGTTGTTGCCTTCCATGTGCCCGCCGGTGAGACCGATGTACAGGAACAGCACGCCGGGAAACACCAGCGCCAACAAAGTCTTGGCGCCGAAGTACAGCGGTATCGCCGAGGTGCCGCGGTAGCCGGCATTCATGAAGCGGATGCGGATTGGCGAGCTTTCCCAGCCGTCAGAGGGCACCGACAGCCTCGCCAGCGGCGTGGCGATCTTGATGGCCTTGGCCACCCAGGCCGAGGCATTGTCAGTGTCCAGCGGCGTATCCGCCTGCACCACCTTTTCCAGACGGGCCTTTACCCGGTTGGGGGCGACCTGCATCGAGATGGTCAGCGCAACGCCAAACACCACTAGAAAGATAATCGCCAGGTAGATCCATTGTGAGGTATTCATGACTGTTTCCTCGCCATGACAAGTAGGGGTGCAGTCAGACCTTGATCTTGATGATCTGCCGCATCCAGAAAATCCCGGCGACCATCATGCAGCCGATCAGCGCGACCATCATGAAACCACTGGGGTCTTCCCATAACACCTTCATGAAGCCCGGATTGATCAGCTGGATCACACCACCCACCGCAAACGGCAGCAGGGTCAGGATCCACGCCGACAATTTGCCCTCGGCCGACAGCACCCGGATGGTGCCGTACAGTTTCAGCCGCGCCCGGATCAGCGCACTGATATTGCCAAGCAGCTCGGCCAGATTGCCGCCGGTTTCGCGCTGGATCAGTACCGCGATCACCATATAGCGCAGGTCGGTACTGGGGATGCGCGTCGCCAGATTCATCAGCGCCTCCTGCATCGAGAAGCCGTAGTTGACCTCGTCGAAGGCGATGCGGAATTCGCCGGCGACCGGATCGGACATTTCGTCCCCGATCATCTTCAGCGATTGCGGCAAGGCATGGCCGGAGCGCAAGGCCCGGCACATCAGGTCCAGCGCATCCGGTAATTGCGCCTCGAACTGCACCAGCCGCTTGTGGCGGGCGTTCATGACGAGCATCCACGGGATGCAGGCGCCCCCCAGGGCGATCAGCAGCGACAACAGCAGCGGCAGCGGAAAAAAGCGGCTGGCAATGAATGCGGCCAACCCTAGCGCCAGACTGAAGCCGAGAAACACCCCGACATTTAACTTCAGCCCGGACTGCACCAGAATGCGGTCCAGCTTGTGCACACGGGGGAACGCCAGCAGGAAGCGCTGTATCATTTTGGAGTCGCTAAGCAGCCGTTCTTTCATCAGCTGCATCGCTTCGCCATGATGCGCACCGGCAGACATCGCCTGCAGGCGGCGTTCGATGCGACTGGCCTCAGGACCTTTGTACGAGTTCCAGGTCAGGAAGGCGCCTTCCAGCAGGAAGACCACCGCGACAAAGATCAGCAGGATGAGGATGGCAAAGGTCGTGTCCATGATGGCACCTACTCGAATCGTTTGCTGGGGTCGAACAGCGCGTCCGAAATCTCCACGCCGTGCGTTTTCAGGCGCTCGATAAACTTCGGCCGCACACCGGTGGCGCAGAAGTAGCCCTGTACCGCACCATCTACGCCGACGCCACTTTGCACGAACTGGAAGATCTCCTGCATGGTGATCACGTCACCCTCGGTACCGGTAATCTCCTGGATGCTGGTAACTTTGCGCTTGCCATCGGTAAGACGCGCCACCTGGATCACCACACTCAGCGCCGAGCTGATCTGCTGGCGGATCACCTTGGGCGGCAGGTTCATCCCGGCCATACCCACCATGTTTTCCATGCGCGTGATGGCGTCGCGCGGGGTGTTGGCGTGGATGGTGGCCATCGAGCCTTCGTGACCGGTGTTCATCGCCTGCAGCATGTCGACGGCCTCGGCGCCGCGCACCTCGCCAAGGATGATGCGGTCCGGCCGCATGCGCAGGCTGTTGCGCACCAGTGCCCGTTGCGACACTTCGCCGCGGCCCTCGATATTGGGCGGCCGCGTTTCCAGCCGGATGATGTGCGGCTGTTGCAGCTGCAGTTCGGCGGCATCTTCAATGGTGATGATGCGCTCCGTATCGGGAATGAAACCGGACAGGATGTTGAGCAGGGTGGTCTTGCCGCTACCGGTACCTCCGGAAATCAGCATGTTGATCTTGGCCTTGGCCAGCCCCTTGATCACGGTGCCCATGTCCGGCGTCAGGCTTTTCAGCTCGATGATGTCGTTCAGGCGTAGCGGGGTGGCAGCAAAACGGCGGATCGACAGCATCGGCCCGTCAATCGCCAGCGGCGGGATGATGGCGTTGACGCGGGAGCCATCCGGCAGGCGGGCATCGACCATCGGGCTGGACTCATCGACACGCCGGCCGACGCGCGACACAATCTTGTCGATGATCTTCATCAGGTGCGCATCATCAGTAAAGCGCACATCGGTCTGTTCAAGCTTGCCGCGGCGTTCGACATAGACCTGCTGGAAGGTGTTGACCAGGATATCGGAGATGGTCGGGTCCGCCAGCAGCGGCTCCAGTGGGCCGAGGCCAAGCATTTCGTGCTGGATGTCCTTGACCAGGCTGCGTCGCTCATTGTCGTTGAGCGCCGCGTTTTCTTCGGCCAGCAGCCGTTCCACCAGTATCTTGAGCTCGTCTTTCAGGCGCTCGGGAGCGAGACTTTCCATCACCCCCAGATCAACCCGCTCCAGCAGTTTCTGGTGAATACGGGATTTCAGATCGTGGTAGGACTCGTAATTGGCGGACGTGGCCGACTTGACGATGGCC
This sequence comes from Vogesella indigofera, assembly GCF_028548395.1. NCBI lineage: Bacteria > Pseudomonadati > Pseudomonadota > Betaproteobacteria > Neisseriales > Chromobacteriaceae > Vogesella > Vogesella indigofera. The sequence goes on from NZ_JAQQLA010000003.1 coordinate 637,070, forward strand.
TGCAAGGTTTCGGAGCTGGGCTGGATGGATTCGAGCCGATCGCGCAATGACATGATAGCTACCCCTTTGCCGATGATCAGTCTGCTCAGGCCCCGAAGTGGCGGGTTATCAGGCTGATGCGTTAGTTGCCGAGAGATTTGTCGTTAACAAGCATTCCATTCAATTCAAGGTGCCAAACGTTAATCGGGTGTTTGCGAAGCTGATGTCGGTCCCAGCACACCACTACTACGCACTGGCGGGATGCCACCCTGAATGTGCTGCAGCAGGTTGCCCCACCACGAGGTTTCGCCATTGCCGCCTTGCACCAGCTCTCGTCCCAGCTCTTGCAGGGTGCGTGCCACCGGGTTGTTGGGCGACAGCTTGCTGATTGGAATCCCCTGGTTCACCGATGTCGCTACCGCCTTGAAGCTGTTGGGGATGGTCTTGTACACCGTCATCCCCAGTGTGCGCTCGACATCTTCCAGACGGATGTCGCCGCCTTTTTCATAGCGGTTGACCAGCAGCTTGATCTTTTCTTGCGAGTAACCCAGCGAGCGCAGCACGTCCAGCAGCCGGCGGGCATCGCGAATGAAGGGCAGCGTGATCTGCAGCACCGGGAACACCACGTCGGCGTGATCCAGCGCCTTGATGCTGACCGGATCCAGCGCGCGGCCAACGTCCAGGATAATCACGTCATAGTGATTGCGCGCCAGGTTGATCAGGGTATCGATGTGGCTGGGACTAACCTCCATCGCCTGCACCGGGTCTTCCGGCGCCGACAGGATGCCCAGGTTGGGCAGCACGTTCAGCAGGCTGGAGGCGAGGAACGAAGCATCCATGCGCATGATCTGGCGTGACACCTCAGCCAGGTTGGTCGATGGCTTGTGGTCGGAAATGAACAGCGAAGCATCGCCAAACTGCAGGTTGACGTCGATCAGGATCACGTTCTTGCCTTCCTGCGACGCCAGGTTGTAAGCAAGATTGGTCGACAGAAAAGTCGAACCGCTGCCACCCTTGCAAGGGATAAAGGCAAACACCTTGCCCTTCTGGCGCGAGGTATTCTGCAGGTTGCGCTTTTCTTCGACCCGTGCCAGCGCCACATGCAGCGCATCGCGGCCGACCGGGGAGGGTAGCACCTCGCGCACGCCGGCACGCATCGCCCGCAACAGCACCTCCGGCGTCTGGCTACTGGACAGCAGAATCAGGGTGATGTCGGGGTGGCGCAGGTTCAGCTGCGCCAACGGCGAAAAATCCGCCAAGGCTTCGTCGGTTGCACTTTCCAGAATGATGATGTCGGGGCGCAACTGGTCGGCAACCGGTGCCAGCATCTCAGCCCCACCTGTGAACACCTTGACATCCCGACTGCTGTCCGTTTCGACAAAGCGGCGCAGCTCATCCAGGTTCTTGGTGTTGTGCGAAATAATCGAGATTCTCATGATTGCGCCTCAACTAAAAAAGGTTGCGCCCGCAGGCCTTGATTGACAAAGGTAGTCAACCATCAGGGCGAACAGTCAGGGTTGGCATCGGCGCCGGTGCCGGTGGCAAGGCTTTCCCGGGTCAGCGTGGTACTGAATGCCGGTATCCGCCACGACTCATTAATGAACGGGAAGACGTAATGAAAAGCCGGGGCATTGGGCGAGATGGACACCGTCACGCTCTGGCAATTTGCCGCACCGGTACAACCGCTCGGTTCGTAACTGACCACGATGTCATTGACGTTTGTAATCGGCAGAAACTTCTGCATCGATGTTTTGACGCGAGCGGCATTCATGTCACAAACCACTGCCAAGCGAGCACCGCGCCGCGTCGCCTCCACCGCCGAATTCCAGGTAAACATCAGCCGGCCAAACTCCATGATGCCGATAAGCAGGGAAAACAGGATCATGGCGACCAGTGCAAACTCCACTGCCGCCACGCCACGCTGCGTCTGCCTGCGGGACTGCCGCAACTGCCGGAATGAGGTTTTCATAGGTTTGCCTTCATTACAGTGCGGATCTGGCCAAAGGTAATGGTGGACAAATCCGCGGTAACAAATGGAACCAGCGAAACAAACTGGTAATTACTGACCGTTACCGACACCAGGTTGACGACAGGGGTAGCACCCTGGGCAAGGTGATCTGCACAACGCTGCCAGTCACAAATCGTCACTGTGGCGTCATCCAGTTCCGGCGCCAGCAACGGGCCGCTACAGCTGGTGTTGCCATGCCGCACCAGACAGGTTGCCTCGGTATCCTTGGTCCCCGGCTGCTGTGCCGACAGATAGCGGGCGGCATCACGCGTAGCCTTGGTCACCGTGTTGAACTGGTAAAACGCCCGACCGAATTCCGTGATACCGAACACGATAAAGATCAGCGGCATCAGCAGGATCGCCATTTCGACGGCGGCAACACCCTGTTGGCGAGAGCGTGGTTGCATGGCCATCTCCTATCTCGCCAACGCAGGTACTTTGGGACCGACACCACCACCGGCCCCCGGCAGCCCCAGCGTGGCACACGGGTTGCCCGGCACATCAGCCTGCCCACGATACTCAACAAAGGTGTCGCTACCCGGTCCCGGCATCGGCTGCAACAACAGCACACAGGCAAACTTCTGGATCGGCACCGTCTGCGACCCTGTCCAGCTGCCGCAGTTGACGATCGGCATCAGCGCCAGTCGTCGGTCGGCCCCATTGGTATCCAGTTGTGTCGAGGTTGCACTGCGCGGATTCCCGATCAGGGTGATACCGGCTGCGGTGTCCCCCTGGTAAACGGTATTGGCAACCCTCGATGCCAGAAAATTGGGGGTGGAGCCGGAGGTGCCGTTGTAGGCGTTGAACTGGCTGACCCAGGAGGTCGCGGTATAGGCAAAACCGGTGAAATCCGGCGGTGCCGTGCTAACGCTTTCACTACCCTGATACAGGCCAAAACGGGTATTCCACGCCTGGGCAATGGACTGCTGCATACCGGTCTGTCCGACTGAATTGGAGATATTCAAGTTGCACTGCCCGGAGCCGGTCAGCAGCGCGGACAGCTCACTGGCACCGCCGGCAGGGGGCGAGTAGTCGATAAGGTTGAAGCTACCGGTAAAGCCGCCTCCAGCAGTGAAACGACTGCCATACCATTTGCCGACACAGAAACCGTAGCTGTCAGGCGCGGTGCCATCCGGGCAGCTGGCGGGTGGTGTCTGCTGGCACAGCCCCACCGGAATGGCGCAGTTGGTCTGCGATGGCGACAGGGCGGCCACCGCATGTGCAGTCACCGTTTGCGCGCCAGCCCCCATTACCTGCATGAACCAAGGCATGATGCCGGTCTGTGGCAGCGTGCACTTGGCATACTTCATGTTCGGGATGCTGGCTGTCGCGACGCCATTCTTGGGAAAATAGGTGCCGGTCAGGTGGTCACTGAAGGTGACATCGCTATTGACCAGGATCGAGACCGCGTCATCCTGAAAGTTGACACTGTTCCGTTGCCCGACGGTGATGCCGGCACTTTCCGCGCGGTTGAGCGACTCGACATCGCCTTTCAGCTCTGCCGCCGCAGCTAGGGCGCAGGCATCCGCAGCGTTGCTCAGCTCGGTCTTGGTGATGAACAGTCGCCCCAGATCAGCGACCAGCCCCAGGAAGCCGACCAGAACAACGATACATAGCCCGACGATGATGGCTACCGCGCCTTTCTGATATCGCCGGCCCGGTAGCTTGCCAGTGCGTTTCATAGAGCCACCTCATGCATCTGATCCTGAAACAAGGCAGGGATTATTTGCCGCCGCCCAGCACATCAATGGTGAGGATGCCAGCCGTGGAAGGTGGCTTCTGGAACGACTCGTGGTAGCGATCCATGCCGTCCTTCGCCGCCTTGCCGTCGATGCCGGTTACGGGATCCATGTCCTGCGAGGCCTCCGGATTAATGGTCTGCTGCGCCTTGGCCATGTTGACGGCCTCGCCGAAGCGGCTATCCAGATACGGTGTCGACGAGCAGGCCGTCAGCAGTGATGCCAGCAAGACAGCGCGGGTAACCATCACCAATTTGTAAGTTCGCATGACTTGGCCTCCTTATTTCACTTCAAAGCCGGATGGCGCTTGAGGGGCTTGCGGTTGCACAGGCGGGGGAGCACCTTCGCCGGAACTGGTGCCTGCGTCCGATGGCGGTTTGCCCTCCATCTTCCCGCCGAGGAAGAACTCAGCCCGATTTGGCGGGGTGTAGTTGTCGGTCGGCAAGGCATAGTTTGGTGGCAGCGGTTTCACCAGCCGCGGGGTCACCACGAAGATCAGCTCGGTCTTGTCGGTCTGGAAGCTGCTGCTACGGAACAGGGCACCCAGGATCGGGATTTCACCCAGCAGCGGGAAGGCACTGATATTGGTGGTGACGTTGTTCTTGATCAGGCCGCCGATGGCGAAGCTCTGGCCATCGCGCAGTTGCACGGTGGTCGCGGCGCGACGGGTGGTGAACGACGGCAGGATGGCGGTGCCATTGAGGCCTGTGATATTGACACCACTGGCGTTCAGCTCGGATACCTCTGGCGCTACCTTCAGGTTGATCCTGCCGCCATCCAGCACGGTCGGGGTAAAGCGCAGGGCGACGCCAAATTCTTTTTCTTCCAAGGTAATAGTCTGGCCACCGTTACTGCTGTTCTGCGCCACCGGGATGAAGATCTTGCCACCGGCGAGGAAGCTCCCTTCCTGACCACTGATCGCCATCACGGTCGGCTCGGCCAGCACCTTGACCAGACCATCATCGTGCTGGCCATCGATCTCAAAACTGCGCCGATTGGACGTGCCGCCATTGTTACCACCCAACAGTAGCCCGATAGCATTGGAGGCGTTGCCGGACAGGAAATTGGTATCCCAGTTAAAGTTCCAGCCGCCATGATTCAGCACCCCGGCCAGGTTGATACCGACCTGATCCAGCAGCTTCTTCGAGATTTCCGCCACTTTGACTTCCAGCATCACCTGCTGCGGCGCATCCACCGACAGCATGTTGATGACTTTGGATTGGCCGGCATAGGCTGCGGCCAACGTCAAGGCCTTGTCGACCCGAGTGGAATCCGCCACGGTGCCAGTCAGCACCAGCGAATCGGAGGCGGCACTCACCTTGATACGGCTGTTTTCTCCGGCCAGCATGTCGTTGAGCGAGCTTTGCAGCGAGGCTGTATCCACCCCGACGGTGACATCGACCAGCATGCACTGGCCGGTACGGCTCAGCAGGATGATATTGGTCGACCCGACACTCTTGCCCAGCAGGTAGATTTCGCTCGGGCTCAGCAGGATCACATCCAGACCGGCCACCCCCGCGTTGGCCTTGCCTTCTGGCGCTTTCTTGTCGTCACCCTCCGCGCCTTCCTTGGGCTGTGCCGCTTGTGTGCCAGCCGGATTGCCCAGCAGGATGCGGCTGACCGGTGAAGTCGTCTTCAGGCGGAATGACTTGCCGACGGTGACATTGACCATCGGTGCCGATTCGATGGTATTGCACGGTGTTGTGGCCGCCGGTTTCGGGGTAACGGTTGCCGCTTTCGGTGCGATCGTGGCGGCCTGGACTGAGGCGCTCCACATCATCATGCAGCTGGTGGCGATTGCCAGCGCACCAAGATTCAGGCGGGGCAAGCGTGCTTCGACAGGTTTCTTTTTCATTATGACTTTACTCCCTAACGAATTGGGCTGGATGTCTGACAGTTAGAAACACTCGATATGTCGAGACGTGCCGCTGACGATTTCTACACAGTTTTGGGTTGCCGCGATCGGAGCTGACTGGGCAGGCCGTTTCACGATGACTTTCTTCACCACCCGCTTGGCTACCGGCTTGCTGGCCGCAACAGGCTTGGCCACCGGAACCGGCTCGTCCTTGCCGCGCAGGAGGATTTGTTTGGTAATACCGGAGGTTTCTACCGGCTTTGGGTCAACCTGATTGCGCAACACCAGGGACAAAGTGCCGACACTGCGTGCCAGATCCAGCTTTTCCGCCTGATCCGGGGTTACTTCCAGAGTCACGGCGTTGACCACCTTGGGTTTGGTATCGTCGCGACTGGCTTCCTGCGCCACCGCCAGCACCAGGATGTGCTCCAGCACGATCTTGGAAATGCTCAGGTCGACCTTGTCCTTGGTATTGGCTTTGGCGTCTTCGGTGGTATTGACGAGAATATCGACATAGTTGCCGGGCAAGGCAAAGCCGGCCACACCGATCACGTCGTTAACCCGTACCGTCATCGCGCGCTTGCCTTCCATCACCACCGCCGACAAGCCGCCCTTGGTGCCCAGCGGCGCCAGTTTCGACTCCAGAATCGCCTCGCCGCGCAGCACGCTGGTTTTCAGCACCCGCCCGTCCAGCGTCTGCGGATCGACAATCGCGCCTTCGGGAATGCTGCCGCTCGGCCAATCCACCAGCCGCAACATCTCCGGCGTCAGCTTGGAACCAAGATCGACATCCACCGCCGCGATAACCACTTTCTGGGCGGAGACATTGGTCTGCTTGTTGATCCATTGCGATGCCATCACCACGGCCACCAGGCCGACGATGACAGACACCACGATCATTGCTATGGCTCTTGGGTTTTTCACTGCCTTCTCCCCACACTTGATTTAAAGCTCAAGCCAGGTCGCGACCGCAACCTATCCCTTGGTGTAGTAGTTTTCCCATGCCCACGTCAGCAGCTCCTCGCTCAGCTCCGGCTTGATGCCCTGGTAAAAGGCAAAATCGCGGACCTGTTCCAGCAAATCGCGTGGAATACAGGCGAGAAGCGGCTTGTCGTGCTTGCCGTGCAATTCATCAATCACAAACCGCAGTCCCTCGTTGCTAAAGGGAATGCCCAGGCGGGCACAGTTCTGCTCGAAAATCGCGCGGTATTCTTCTTCCTCAAGCTTGCCGATGTAAATCTTGTAACCAAGCCGGCGCAGAAATGCCTCGTCGGCCAGCGTGCTTGGCGGAATGTTGCTGGAGAAAATCACAATGACATCGAACGGCACCATGAATTTGGTACCGGTATGCAGCGCCAGATAGTCCACGCGGCGATCGAGCGGCACAATCCAGCGATTCATCAGCATTTGTGGCGAGACCAGCTGCCGCCCCAGATCGTCAATGATCAGCAAGCCGTTGTTGGCCTTGACCTGTGGGGGGGCCTGGTAGAAGCGGGTGCTCTCATCGAAATCCAGATCCAGCATCGACAGGGTCAATTCGCCGCCGGTGATCACCACCGGACGTTCGCACTCGATCCAGCGCGCATCGTGCAGCGGCCCCTTGTCCAGTGAGCTGCCACTGTAATTGGTGGCCACCGGGCGGTGCACCAGCGGGTCGAACAGCTGGATTACCTCACTGTCCACCAGCACGGCATAAGGAATGGCGCAGTTGCCGGTCAGCAGGGTGGCCAGGTGTTCCGAAACAAAAGTCTTGCCGCTGCCGGGCGGGCCGTATACCAGGATGGCACGGCCGGAGTTCATCGCGGCGCCAAGCTGGTTCATGGTGTTCTGGCGCAGGACAAAGCCCTTGAACCCTTCGGCAACCAGCTCTTTGGTGACTTTCATGTTGGCCACCGACTGTCGGCGCACCGCGTCGTTATAGGCTTGGAGTGTCACCGGGGCAGGGCCGGCGTAATGGCTTTTCTGCAGATAGGTCTGGGTACGGTTGCGGCCAACATCGGTCAGCGTGTAAGCAATGGTGGCTTCCGTTTCATTGCGGCCGGATACCTCGCACAGCTGTTCGCTACGCATGAAGGCCAGCAGCGGTTCCAGCACACCGAGCGGCAGCTTGGTCAGGTTGACCAGATCGACCAGCCGGATCTGGCCATGAAAGAAGAGTGTCTTGCAGAGCAGCTCCACCAGAAACAGGAAATCCAGTCCGGTTTCTTTCACGGTCTGCGGGGCACGGGGCAAAAGATCACGAGGTGGAGTACTGCCCTGCAATTCCAAGCCATCTGGATTGAACATTTCCATCCTCCTCGTCAACATAAAAACCGAACCGGGTATTTATGCAATGAGATATAGCCCAGCGAAAACCATTAACCAAGAATAATTTTTCGATAATCAATCAATAACAAACAAGCATAACAAAACAGCGCCAGCGTTAGCAGGCGCATTGATCCGGCAATGAAATGCATTTCAAAAATCACAACCAGCTAAATCAGATTCCTTGCCAAATAAGATAACCAGCCGTACCTATGGCAATAGCCATGGCATAAGGTAGCGTCCCCACCGAATTGACTACCGAAGGGTTAGCCAACAGCTTATCGCCCGCGATTTTGGCCGCGCCTGGAAGCATCATGAATATGCTGTTTCTCAGCATTTGACGTACCATTTTCAATTTCAGCGAGAACGTCAGCGACAACACACCACCGGCCAACAAAGTACATAACACGACACCAAAGATCGCTGGCGAACCGGTAAAGCAGCCAACCAGTGCCATTAGCTTGACATCTCCCGCCCCCATGACGCGCAAGAGATAAAGCGGCAGGAATAATCCGAATCCAAACACCAGCCCCTTGATGGCTGAAACAATTCCCTCACCATCCAGCTGAAAAGCCTGTGCCAACAAGCCGACGGCAATACCGGCAAGAACTAGCTTGTTTGGAATCTTTCTGGTTTCCATATCGGTAAAAACAGCGGCGAGGAGAAATCCCGCAAGCAGACCCAACCTCGCCCCGAACAGAAGACCGATTCCAATGGCAGCTATCCAGGCCAGCCAGATGAAAATCATAGTCAATTATTTCCCCTTGGAGAATAACCAACGTCAAGCCAGGGCAGCGGCCAGTTCGGCTGCAATGTTATTGAACACCAGTTCCAGGTTGTCACCGACAGCACCAACCGAAGCAATAATTACCACGGCGATCAGGGCGGCAATCAAGCCATATTCAATGGCTGTTACACCATCTTCTTCCTGGATGAAACGTTTGAATGTCAATGCAAGCTTATCCATTTCCAATACCTCCGTGGAAATTGAACCTGTGGCAGCAACGACTGCCGTCCATTTTGCGCCAACCAGACATGACGCATGCCTTGTTCAAGCATCCCAAACAGACCACGCATAGCAACCTTCTACCGGGATACTCAAAACAAATACTACGCTGTACATTAAATTACGACCAACGACAGCTTAAACACTATGTTAGTACACCAGAGTCAGTGGACAAGGTAAATTTCAATTTGCGTATTCGTTAATAACCTACAACCCTTATCAAGTAATTGCTAAATGCATTATTTATTAAGAAATATAATGCATATGTAATTAAAACTAACAGCGAGTCTGCAATTTACAGAACACCTGCCACTACAGCTTCGACCTGGTCGGCTACGTTCAAGAACAGGGCCTGAACATTCGTCCCGACTCCTGTAACAGCGCCAACTATGACAATAGCGATAAGCGCTCCCAGCAGGGCGTACTCCATGGCTGTCACGCCATCCTCATTCAGCAAAAACAAACGCAAGTGACGGCTATACTTGTTCATGATCAGCCCCTAGTGAGCACCGGTTCATATAAATTCATTCAATAAGCAATGCCATACATACGGCTTTAGATCACCGTCACCACAAAGTCAAACAATTGCAAATTGTATGACATCGCCTATAGTGCACCTCGGAGTATAGAAAAAAGCATTTGTTAGTCTTTGCGTAAAGCCAATAGGGGGAATTTAAATCATGCCCTACACAAGAGCCGGACTAACACCTTCTACCGCCATTTTCATTATTGTGTTTACAATAATGCTGCTGTTCCCCAAGTTTGAAGACCCCGATTTCTACTGGCACCTGAAAACTGGCGAGTTGATAGTCACCACGGCACAGCTGCCATGGCATGACGTTTTCACTTATACCAATTCCGGCAATGCTTGGGTGCTTTCCGAATGGCTGAGTCAGGTCATTTTCTATTTTCTGTATCAGCAGGCTGGCCTGAACGGCATTGCAGCCATTACCGCACTTGTCTACGCCCTGTGCTGGTTTATCACCTACAAAACCTGCCAGGAACAGCTTCAAAATGAAGGTAAAGCGATTATCGTGGTGATGCTTTTCTGTGCCACGATGGGTGCCATTGCACCTCGTCCGCATATTTTTACATTTCTGTTTTTTGCAATCCTGTTGCATCAACTGTTCATGTTCAAATACCGGGCATCGGATCGCGGCCTGATTTTCATTCCACTAATGATGGCGATCTGGGCCAATGCACATGGTGGTTTTTTTATCGGTCTGGTTTTACTGGCGGCTTTTCTTGTTGCGGAGTGGAGCCATCATCTTCTGGTGGACAACGTTGGCCGCATTGAAACCAAGCGGCTAAAAAAATTAAGCCTCATTGCCACAGCAGGATTTCTGGCCACCGCCATCAACCCGCATGGCTGGCAATACTGGTTATACCCCTATCACGCAATCGTTTCTTCTGGCGATACCCAGTTCATCAGCGAGTGGCAATCCCCCAGCTTTCACAAGCCATTCTTTCAATACTTCCTGGCAGTCGTATTTCTGTTTTTCATGAACATGATTTACGCAAAGAGAAAACCGGATGTAACCGAGCTTGGCATTTCTCTGGTTTTCATTGGCGGGGCATTCTTTTCTGTTCGCAATATCCCGCTGGCCGCACTAACCATGGCGCCATTTTTTTCTGTCTTCTGTCAGGAGTTATCACTCGCCCGGATATTCAAGAAGCCGAATTACACGCCAAAATCCGGCCTGTCAGCCATTGCCCACCGTATTATGGTAGCCGGCAACAGACAGGTAGGCGGCAGTGCTCCACTGGCAAACTGGTTGCTTTTGATCGCGTCGCTGTTTTCAATCCTGCTGCTTTACCCAAGCAGAAAAGAGTACAACAGCATGGCGGTATCACGAATTCTGCCAGTTGCAGCAACTGACTTTGTCATCAAGCACAACATCAGCGGCAATATGTTCAACACCTATCATTACGGTGGCTACCTGATTTACCGGCTCTATCCCCGGCAGCGAGTTTTCATCTACGGTAGAACCGATATCTATCCGAAGCCGTTCATTACCGAATACCGGGAGATGTACCGTGGCGGCAGCGACTGGAAGCAATATTTCTACAAGCACAATATTGACTACGTGCTGTGTGAAAACCTGTCGCCGCTACGGCAGCTACTGCTGAACAACGGTGATTTCAAACTGGTCTTTGATGATGGCAAGCATTCAGTACTGCTGAAAGACACTGCCAAGTACCTGCAGCTGATCAAGCGGTACGCTCCGGGTTTGCAGAAGCATGTAAAGGGAAGCATTGCACTTTCATCAAGCAATGAAAGCGAGGGGTGATTCATGTTGACCGATCAGAGAACCGCCGATGCCTTTGCACACTCCTGGAACAACTTGCCAGCCGGCTCCGTTTACACCCGCGACCAGTTTACGGACTGGATGAGTCCGCTCACCGCGGCCGATGTCGCCGGGCGCCAGGTGCTGGAACTGGGATGCGGCAACGGCAGCCAAATGCTGCACCTGCTGGACTGGAAGCCGGCTTTTGTCGAAGGGGTGGATCTGGGCGATGCCATTCTTTCCGCCTGCAAGAATCTGGCGGGCAGGGCAGAGGAAAACTGGAAAATCACGAAAAGTGACATGACCGCCTTTTGCGGAGCGGGCTATGACCTGGTCTACTCCATCGGGGTGCTGCATCACCTGGACTGCCCCAAGGAAGGCTTCGACGCGGTGATCCGCAATGTAAAACCCGGCGGCCGCTTTCATTGCTGGGTATACGCGGAAGAGGGCAACAGCGTAATCATCAAACTGGTCGACCCCTTACGCAAGATAACGTCGCACCTGCCGTGGTGGCTGACCAAGTACGGCGTGGCGACCCCGCTGGCGGTGCCGTTTTTCCTTTATGCAAAGACAGTCGCGGCTCTGGCCGGTATCAGCGGCGTAGAAAAGCTGCCGCTATACCAATACTGCCGCTGGATCAGCAACCGCGACTTCCGGTTTTTCAGACATGTCGCCTTTGATCAGCTGGTCACCCCGCAAACTGTCTATATCAATAAGGCGACGATCGAGGCCTGGCTGGCCGGCCATGCCGATATCGATCAGCACAGCACCTACATCATCATGAGAAATGGCAACTCCTGGAAGTTTGGTGGCAAGCGCAAGGAGGCATAGCGATGCAGATCGCCGAGAAGTTCATGACCATGCTGCGTTGCCCGCTTTCTGGTGCACCGTTGCAGCAAAGCGACCATGGGCTGGCCAGCCACGACGGCAGCCTGCACTACCAAATCAGCCCGTCTGGCGTGCCGCTGTTTGCGGAACACTTCTGCACTGATGACGCCAAGCGGCAGCAAGCCCATTTCGAGAAAATTGCCGGCATCTATATCAACAATCTTGCCTACCCGCATACGCAGGAGTATGCGGCCTACCTTGACCGCGCCTTTCTCGACATCGCCGCCGAGGCAAAGCTGGGCAGTACCGCCGAGATCTGCTGCGGCAGTGGCGAGGCGTTCCGCCTGCTGGGCAACAAGGTCGGCACCGGACTGGGCATCGATATCTCGCTGTCGATGCTGGAGGCCGCCAAAGCCAGCCTGCTGGATGCCGAGCAGTATTGTTTTGTACAAGGCGACGCCACCCGCTTGCCGCTGGCAGACAGCCTGTTTGACAGTGTTTTCATCATCGGCGGTATTCACCACGTCAACGACCGAAAACAGCTGTTTCGCGAGGTATTCCGGATATTGAAACCGGGTGGCCGTTTCTATTGGCGCGAACCGGTCAGTGATTTTTTCCTTTGGCGCTGGCTGCGCGCGCTGATTTACCGCCTGTCGCCATCGCTGGACGATAAAACCGAGCGACCGCTGCTGTACCGGGAAACGGTACCGCCGCTTGAAAATGCCGGCTTTGTACTCAAGGCCTGGCAAACCTACGGCTTTTTGGGTTATTGCCTGCTGATGAACAGCGATGTCCTAGTCTTCAACAGGGCTTTCCGCTACATCCCCGGCATACGCCTGCTTACAAGGTTGGCCGCAAGGCTGGATCACACCATCACCAGCCTGAAGCCGTTCCGGCGCTATGGATTGATCGTTATCGGCATGGCTGAAAAACCGGGATGAACACAGCAAAAATGCGGTTATTCATTTATTACATGATCATGGTTGCCATGACCGTTGCGGCCAACCTTCTGCTCAAATCCGGGGCAGAAAAATCCGGCAATAGCCTGATTGAGCTGTTCAATATCAGGATCTTGTTCGGCTTTGTTTTTTTCGGGTTGGCGGCGTGCTTTTACATTCTGGTGCTGACCAAATTACCGTTGAATGTCGCGCAATCCTTTGCCGCCATCCAGTTTGTTGCCGTAATCATGGCGGCGCACTTTTTTCTGGGCGAGCCAATTGATGCTACCAGGGCATTGGGCATCACCCTGATTTTCTGCGGGATATTACTGGTCGGGAAATCCAGTTTCTGAGCAGCCATGCTGCGGTTTATTGCTTGTGCCATCCTGGAATGGGGAGGTGCTCATGATTTCCGTTATCGTGCCGGTGTATAACGAGGCCGACAATCTGGTCGCGCTTTACGAGCAGGCGGTGGTTGTACTGCGAAGGCTGGAGCAGCCGTGGGAGCTGATCTTCATCAACGATGGCAGCACGGACGGCAGCCAGGAGCGGCTGGAAGAACTGGCCGCAAGAGACCAGAGCGTAAAGGTCATCAAATTCTGCCGTAATTTTGGCCAGACCGCGGCGATGATGGCGGGGGTCGATTACGCGGAGGGTCATATCATCATCCCGATGGATGGTGACATGCAGAACGACCCCGAAGATATTCCACGACTGCTAGACAAGTTGGAGCAGGGGTTTGATGTCGTGTCCGGCTGGCGGCAAGACCGCAAGGACAGCCCGATCAAGCGCAATCTTGTCAGCCGCGTCGCCAACCGCATGATTTCGTCGATTTCCGGCGTGCACCTTCATGACTATGGTTGCTCGCTGAAGGCGTACCGGAAAGACGTGATCAAGGGCGTGCGCCTGTACGGCGAGATGCACCGTTTCATCCCGATTTACGCCAGCTGGTTTGGCGCCCGCATTGCCGAAATCCCGGTGCTGCACCACCCGCGGCAGAATGGCGTTTCAAAGTATGGCCTGGGCCGCATCGTCAAGGTGATCCTCGACCTGATGGTGGTGAACTTCCTGTCCAAATACGCCGGCAAGCCGATGTATCTTTTCGGCGCCGCCGGCCTGTTCATCCTGCTGATCAGTCTGCTCACCGGCGGCTGGGCGGTGTACCTGAAACTGGTGGAAGGGGTGTCCTTCATCTCGACCCCGCTGCCGCTGCTGGTGGTGATGACCGGGGTGACCGGCTTCATGTGCATCCTGATGGGGCTGCTGGCGGAGTTGCTGATCCGCACCTATTACGAGGCGCAGGGCAAGAGCGTGTATCTGGTTGGCAAGACGCTCAATATCAAGACGCGATGCGCAACGAGGGCGGCCAGATGTGTGGAATCGTCGGATTTGTAGGCGCCGGCACGCGACACGACCTGGAGCGGATGAGCAACGAAATCATCCATCGCGGGCCGGACGGGGTCGGCTATTGGACGGACCCGGCGCAGGGCGTCTATCTCGGGCACCGCCGGCTGGCGATTCTCGATCTGGCCGGCGGCCAGCAACCGATGTGGACCGCCGATGGCGCTCTTGGCGTGGTGTTCAATGGCGAGATCTACAATTATCGCGAGCTGCGCACCGAGCTGGAGCAGGCCGGTCACGTGTTCCTGACCGATCATTCGGATACGGAAGTGTTGCTGCACGGCTACCGCGAGTGGGGCGAGGCGCTGACCGGGCGCCTGAACGGCATGTGGGCGTTCGCGCTGTATGACCGCCGCCAGGCGCGGTTATTCTGCAGCCGAGACCGTTTCGGCAAGAAGCCGTTCTACTACACGCTGCAGCAGGGCAGCTTTGTCTTTGCCTCCGAACTGACCGCCTTGCTGTGCCACCCGTCGGTGACGGCCACCGTTTCCCGCGCGGCGATCCGCAAATACATTGCCTACGGTTACCTGCCGGCCCCCAACACGCCATACCACGCCATCCACAAACTGCCGGCCGGCTGCTCGCTGGTCTTTACCCTCGACAGCGGCAGCTTGCGCCTTTCCCGTTACTGGTCCTTCGTGCTGGAGCCGGCGGAGGCACGCCCGGCCGGGATTGAAAAGCAATGGCAAGAGGAGCTATTAGAAAAGCTTGATAAAGCCGTGGCCTGCCGCTTGGTCGCCGATGTGCCGCTCGGCGTGTTTCTCAGCGGCGGCATCGACTCTTCCGCCGTCGCCGCGCTGGCGGCCCGACACAGCGGGGCAGGGCAACTGCAGACCTTCAACATCGGCTTCGATGTCGCCGGCTTTGACGAATCCGCGCACGCGCGGCGCGTCGCCACCTTGCTGAATACCCACCATCACGAGGCCATCCTGTCGCTGGACGTCGCGCGCAGCCTGCTGCCCGCCATCACCGGCAAGCTGGACGAGCCGATGGCCGATAGCTCGCTACTGCCCACCAGCCTGCTGTGCCAGCACGCGCGGCGCCATGTCACCGTTGCCTTGGGCGGTGACGGCGCCGACGAGCTGTTTGCCGGTTATGCGCCATTCCGTGCGCTGCGCTGGGCCAGTTATTACCAGAAGCTGGTGCCCGGCCCGCTACACACCGCGATCCGCCTGCTGGCCAATCGCCTGCCGGTCGGCGATGGCTACATGAGCCTGGACTTCAAGCTCAAGCGGACATTGCAGGGGCTCAGCCATCCGCCCCGTCTGTGGCACCCGAGCTGGATGTGCCCGCTGGACGATGCCGCACTCGCCGAGTGCTTCCTGGGGCCGGTCGATCCGGAAGAGGTGTTCTCGGAGGCCATCGCGGCGTGGGAGCGCTGCAGCCAGCCCAATCTGGTCGACCGCAGCCTGCAGTTCTTCACCGACATCTACCTGCAGGACGACATTCTCGCCAAGGTCGATCGCGCCAGCATGATGCATTCACTGGAAGTGCGCTCCCCCTTTCTGGACATTAATGTCGTTGATCTGGCAAGGAAGATTCCTTCGGAATACAAGCTACGTCACGGCGAGACGAAATACATCCTGAAAAAGGCGCTGGCACGGATCCTGCCGCAGGACATCCTGCAGCGGCCGAAGCAGGGCTTTGCGGTGCCGATAGCCAAGTGGTTGCGCGACGATGCGCTGCAGCTGGACGAATCCAGTGCCTCGGCCGGGCTGAACGGCGCATTCATTGCAAAAACCGTTGCCGATTACCGGCAGCACAACAGCAACCGGCACCACTTCCTGTGGGGGCAATGGACGCTGGTGCAGGTGATGCAACGTCATGCCGCGCTGGCCAGCACGCCCAGCACGGCCGAAACCGTACACGCCCTCTAGTTATCTGCGGGCTGGAGGCTACACGCCAAACCTGCTGCGCAGGCATCGCCTTACCCTGACATGGTGGTCTAGCGGCGCGGCAAGACACGGTGCAATAAAAAAGCCCTGATCTGCTCGATCAGGGCTTCGCCTTGCGGCCAACGCTATTCCGCGTTCGCCAGCAGCATCTCGCTGGCGTGTTGCCGCGTGGTGCTGGTGATATCCTCGCCGCCCAGCATCCGCGCCAGTTCGTCGATGCGCTGCACCTGATCCAGCGGCTGGATACGGCTGACGGTGCGGCCATCGACGCCGGACTTGCTGACCTGCCAGTGCTGGCTGGCGCAGGACGCCACCTGCGGCAGGTGCGTCACGCACAGCACCTGATAGCGTTCGCCCAGCTGCCGCAACAGCTTGCCAACCACCTCGGCGACGCGGCCGCCGATACCGACGTCCACTTCGTCGAAAATCAGCGTCGGCACACTGGCGACCTGGCTGATCACTACCTGCATCGCCAGGCTGATACGCGACAGCTCACCACCGGATGCCACCTTGGCCAGCGGCCGCAGGGTGCTGCCCTGGTTGGCCGCCACCAGATACTCGACGGCTTCCAGTCCGTTGGCGGTCGGCTCCGCCGCGGCGGACAGCTCGATGGCAAAGCGCGCGCCCTCCATTGCCAGCCGCTGCATCTCGGTGCTGATGCGGGACGACAGCTCGTTGGCGGCCTGGCGGCGTTTGCCGGACAGCGCCTCGGCGTGGGCACGGTAGCGTGCCAGCGCCGCCGATTCGGCGACGGCCAGCGCTTCCTGATCGGTCGATGCCTCCAGTGCGGCCAACTGTTGCTGCCAGTCGCCGAGTTTTTTCGGCAGTTCTTCCGGCGTGCAGCGGTACTTGCGGGCGATGCGCATCAGCACGTCGAGGCGTGCCTCGACATCCAGCAGCTGCTTGGGGTCGTCGTCAAAATCGCTGCCGTAGCTGCGCAGGCTGTACACCACCTCGCGCAATTCGGCATCGACCGAATCCAGCAGTGCCAGCGACTCCGCCAGTCGTGTATCCAGCGCCGACAGCCGCCCAAGGCGGTTCTGCACCTGCGACAGCAGCGACAGGCAGTTGCCGTCCATGTCGGACAGCACGTCCACCGCCAGCTGCGCGGTTTGCGCCAGCTCGGCGGCATTGGCCAGCCGCGAGTGCTGCTGGTTGAGCTGCGGCCACTCGTCGGCCTGCAGGTTCAGTTCGCTCAGTTCGTTGATCTGCCAGGTCAGGCGCTCGCGCTCGACTTCCGATTCGCGCGACAGCCGCTCGGCGTCCTCGCGCTGGCGTCGCGCCTGCTGCCAGTCCTGCCATGCCTCGCGCACGTCGCGCGCCAGCTGCGTGCTGCCGGCGTAGGCGTCGAGCAGCGCGCGCTGGGTGTCGGCGCGCATCAGCGACTGGTGCGCGTGCTGGCCGTGGATGTCGACCAGATACTCGCCGATGGCCTTGAGCTGGCTTTGCGTCGCCTGCTGGCCATTGATGAAACTGCGCGAGCGGCCATTGCGATCCACCAGGCGGCGGATCAGCAGGTCGTCCTCGTCGCCGCTCAGCTCGTTGTCCTGCAGCCAGGCGCGCAGGTCCGGGCTGTTGTGGATGGAAAACTGCGCGGCGATTTCGGCACGCTCGGCGCCGTCGCGGATCTGGCCGGCATCGGCACGGTCGCCCATCAAAAGGCCCAGGGCATCGAGGATGATGGATTTGCCGGCGCCGGTTTCACCGGTGAGCACGGTAAAACCGGCATGAAAATCGAGATCGAGCTGATCGACGATGACAAAGTCGCGAACATTCAGTGACAGCAGCATGGTCTTGTGATTTCTCAGAGCAGACGCTCGCCCCAGTGAAGCTTGTGGCGCAGCATGTCGTAGTAGTTGTAGCCAATCGGGTGCAGGATTTTCAGCGTGTTGCGGTAGCTACGCACGATGACCCGGTCCATTTCCATCAGGTCGCAGTGCGACTGACCGTCAAAATGCACGCGCGTATCCAGCCCGCGCGTGAGCATGAAGGCCACTTCGCAGTTGTCGCTGACCGCGATCGGCCGGTTGCTGAGCGACTGCGGGCAGATCGGCACCAGCGCCATCGCGCGCAAGGTCGGATGCAGAATCGGCCCGCCGGAGGCCAGCGAGTAGGCGGTGGAGCCGGTCGGGGTGCTGATGATCAGGCCGTCGGAGCGCTGGCTGTAGACAAACTGGTTGTCGACGAACACTTCAAACTCGATCATCGAGCCGAGCGCGCCGCGGCTGATCACCACGTCGTTGAGCGCCAGTGCGCTGGTGATCTCCGCCTCTTCGCGGATCACCGACGCCTGCAGCAGGATGCGCTCTTCCGGCACGAACTGGCCTTCCAGTATCTGGTCGATGGCGGCCAGCATTTCGTGTAGCGGAATGTCGGTCATGAAGCCGAGCCGCCCCTGGTTGATGCCGACCAGCGGCACGCGGTAGGCGGCCAGCACGCGGGCGATCGACAGCATGGTGCCGTCGCCGCCGAGCACGATCACCAGATCGGCAAGCTTGCCCAGATCATCGCGTTCGACCGCAGGGTAGGCCGGCGTGTTGTCGTCCGCCGGCGGCATGCTTTCCGCGTCGATCAGCACCCGCACGCCGCGCTGGGTCAGGTGGGCAGCCAGGGTCAGCAGCGATTCGATGATGTGCGGTTTGCTGTGTCGGGCAACCAGGCCGATCACACTGAACAGGTTCTTGGTCATGATGGATGCGTAATGCTTTCGTTGCCGGTAATCGGCAAGGCTTTCAGGTAGAAGCGGATCAACTCCGCCAGCGAATTGACGCCCAGCTTGTTGAACAGGTTGGCGCGGTGCGCCTCGATGGTGCGCGGCGAGACGTCCAGTTCCTTGGCGATTTCCTTGCTGGACAGGCCGTCGGCCACCAGTCGCAGGATCACCATCTCGCGCTCGGTGACTTTTTCCAGCTGCTGCTTGACCTCGGCGGTTTCCGCCTCGTGCTGTTGCAGCTGGATGCTGTTGCGGATCGCCTTGCGCAGGCTTTCCAGCAGCCGGTTGCGGTCGATCGGCTTGGTGATGAAGTCGACCGCCCCGCCACGGAAGGCCCGGGTGCACTGCTCCAGGTCACCATGGCCGGTAATAAAAATGATCGGCAGCTTGTTTTCCTTGATGCTGAGGATGTCTTGCAGCGCGAGGCCGTTGATGTCCGGCATGCGGATATCCAGCACCAGGCAACCGATATCGCCCGGCGCGTAGGCCTGCAGGAAGGACGTGGCGCTGTCGAAGGTCAGCACGTGCAGACCCTGGGTGCCGATGAGAATGGCGAGCGCGTCGCGCACCCCCGGATCGTCATCGACCACATACACGGATGGCGTCATCGATGCCATTATTGCTGCTCCTCTTTTGCGTCGGGATGGCTGTTTTTGATTACCGGCACGGTCAGCGAAAACTCCGCGCCGCCGGTCTCCAGATTGCGTGCGGCAAGACGACCACCAATGCTTTCGATGATGGTCTGGCTGATGGTCAGCCCCAGCCCCATGCCCTCGCTCTTTGAACTGTAAAACGGGTCAAATACGTGCGGCAGGATATTTTCCGGTATGCCGGTGCCGTTGTCACGGATTCCCAGCCGGATGTGGCGGCCGCGGCGTTCGCTATAGGCAAAGATCCGCATCGGCTCGTCGCTGCGGTTTTTCTCGGTCATGGCGTCGACGGCATTCTTGATCAGGTTGATGATCACCTGTTCCAGCTGGATGCTGTCCGCCATCACCTGCGGCAAGCCTTCCGCCAGATCGGTGGTGACGATCACCTCGCGCGCGGCCAGCTCGTTCTTGGTCAGGTCCAGCGCGCTGCGCAACGCGTCGTTGATGTTGAGCGGCGCCACTTCCGGCTGTTTGCGGCTGGCCAGCTCGCGCAGGCGGCGGATGATCTGGCCGGCCCGATTGGCCTGCCGCACCGAGGAGACCAGCGAAATGCGCAGCAGTACCGGATCCGGGCTGGCGTCGTCCATCATCGCCAGGCAGGCTTCGTTGTAACTCATGATCGCCGACAGCGGCTGGTTGATCTCGTGCGCCACGCCGGACGACATTTCACCCAGCGTATTGATGCGGGCAACGCGCGCCAGCTCGTCCTGATGCTTTTTCAGCTGCATCTCGCTGGCTTTCAGCGCGGCGACCATGTCCTGGCGCAGCTTGCCGACATGGCGGAAACTGAGCAGGTAGCGCACCGCAACGTTGGCCGCATCGTTCAGCGGAATGAATTCGCCCTCGATCTCGCTCTCCTGGCCATGGGCGTCGATCAGGATGCTGCCCGGCGGCAGCATCGCCCGCACTTTTTTCTCGATCAGGCGCGGCAACACATGGACGCGGCGCTGGTTGCGCGGATAGCAGATGCCGAAGTCGACGCCATCCAGCAGCTTGCCCTGCAAGGCAGCATCGCCGGTCAGCGCCATGGCGCGGGCATTGGCGTACAGCACCTGGTTGCGCACCGACAGCAGCAGCACGGCCTCGTCCATTGTCTGCAAGGCGAGATGCTCCAGCACCGCCAGCGGCTGCGGCGCGGCAACAGGCGGCAAGGCTGGCTCAGGCACTGAGGCAGAGGGGCGGAACAGCCGGCGGGACAGCATGCCGCTGCCCAGCAAGGCACCGCCAAACAACAGCCATGGCAGCCACCCCGCGGCAGGCAGGCTAAGTTGCAGCACGTAGGGCAGCGCCGAATCCGGCACCAGCAGTGTTTGTCGCAGCGTTTGCAGCGCCGAGAACGGTACATCCGCCGCGGGCACGCTGGCCAATTGCGGCATGTCCGGCGCGGCGCTGATCGACAACTGCAGCGGGCTATTGTCCGGCAACGGCAGCAGCTGACTAATGTCGACAAAGACCACCGCCACGCCGCTCACTTGGCTTAGCCGCTGCGCCGTGGTATCCGGCAGCACACCGCCGGTGTAGGCGGCCTTGACGAAGGCCAGTCCCGGCGCGCCGTCGCGATAGGTAAACGGTTTGCTGGCCTGCATTTCACCACTACTAATGGCAGTCTTGATCGCGGCCGCGAAAAAGCGGTCAGCGGCCAGATCCAGCCCTTGCAGATATTCAAGGCGGCCACCGGGACGATCCGGGGACAGGTTGGCCAGCGGAATGTAGTGACTGCGTGCGGGGGCAGGGAACCAGGCACTGCTGTCCGTCCAGGTCTCGCTGCTCTGGTCGCGATATTCGCGGATCAGGAACAACGCGCGACGGCGATAGCTCTGCTGCACTTCGAAGGCGTCGCGACTGCCGGTATCAACCTTGTACTGAAAGCCGGCGGCCACCACGAAAGCGGGCAGTTCCGTGGCTGGGGACTGCGGTGCGGCCGCGCCCGCCGGTGTCAGCTGCTGCAGCAGTAGGGCGGTGTAATCCAGCTGCCGGCGCAGCAGCGTCTGGTTCAGTTGCACGGCCTGATCAAATGTTTGCTGGCGATAACCGGCCAGCTGTGCCGCCAGTACGTAGATCAACAGCAAGCAAAGCGCCCAGAACAGCCACTTCGCCCCCCCGTATTGTCGTACCGCCTGCAGAAACGTTTTTGTTGTGATCAAGTCCGGACTTTCAATGGCTAATCGGCCAGGCCGCGCTGTTGCAGCGTTTCCAGCACCCGTTCGCCTTTCATCACCTTGCCGGCAACGACGGCGCGGCAGTAGGGCGCATAAGGATTCAGCTCATAATAACGGTGATGCTCGGTTTCGGCAGGGTAAAAGGTGGCGGCCGGTTGTGACTGCGTCACGATTTGCGCGCCGGGCGGCAAGGTTGGCCGCAACTCGTCCATGATGCGCGCCAGCGCGGCTTCCTGCTCCGGAAAGTGCCAGAACACCGCCGAGCGGTATTGCGTGCCGACATCGTGGCCTTGCCGGTTCGGCGTTGTCGGGTCATGGGTGGCGAAAAAAAGCCGCAGCAGGTTTTCATAGCTGACGACTTCGTCATCAAACTCGATTTCGACCGCCTCGGCATGGCCGGTGCGGCCGCTGCACACCTGCTCGTAGCCGGGATTGGCGACCGCTCCACCGGTATAACCCGGCGTCACCGACTTGACGCCCGGCACTTGGCGGAAAACCGCCTCGGTGCACCAGAAGCAGCCACCGGCGAATGTTGCCTTGTTCAACATGATATAGCCCTCATTCCGGCATGACCCGTGTTGTCGTTTCAGGGGAGTGTAGATAAATTATCTGCCAGCAAGCGGAAAAAGCCATCACTATCAACAGTTGTAAGATAATTTACATTTGCCGCTTTCCCGGTGACGCCCCACCAGTCCACCGGTGTCGCGCCCAGCGTCAGTTCGCTGTTTTGCTCCACCGCCACATGCACCTTGCGCCCGGAGAACAGCCCTGGCTGCAGCACATAGGCAATCACGGTCGGATCATGCAGCGGCGCGCCGTTGGCGCCGTAACGCTGTACATCGAAGCGTTCCAGCGTGGTCATGATGTCGGCGGCCAGATTGCCGGCGCGGTTGGGCAGGGCACGCAGCAGCCCAATGCGCGCCGGTGACGCGGTCGCCTTGTGGGTGACATCCAGCGGCAGCATGGTGATGGCGGCACCGCAAGCCAGCACCGTGGCCGCCGCGTCCGGATCGACATAGATATTGAATTCTGCCGACGGCGTGATGTTGCCACCTTCAAAGTAGGCACCACCCATCAGCACGATCTCCCGGATACGGCCAACGATGTCCGGCGCCCGCACGATCGCCATCGCCAGATTGGTCAAAGGTCCCAGCATGCACAACATAACGCTGCCGGCCTCGCGTTCGCGCAGGGTGCGGATGATGAAATCGACGCCGTGCTCCGGCTGCAACGACATAGCCGGCTCATGCAGCGGCACGCCGTCCAGCCCGGTCCTACCGTGCACGTGTTCGGCGGTGACCAGCGGGCGCAGAAGAGGGCGCTCGCAACCGGCATAGACCGGCACTTCCGGCCGGCCGGCCCACTCGCAGATGATACGGGCATTTTTTGCCGTCAGTTCCAGCGGCACATTGCCTGCCACCACCGAAATTCCGACAACTTCGAGCTGGGCCGAGCCTAAAGCTGTCAAAATAGCGACCGCATCATCCTGGCCAGGATCGGTATCAATAATTATCGCGGTCTTGCTCATGATGAATGGCTTGCCTTCAATGCAAAGGCGCCAAGGTTTACCACGCCCCGTTTAAAAGTCAATAGTTGGCCACAAGGCGGAGCCTTCTCAGTTTTGGTGAAAATAGTATGAAGATCGTATTGGCCCCGATGGAAGGGCTTGTAGATGACGTGATGCGGGATGTGCTGACCGAGATTGGCGGCATCGACTGGTGTGTTACCGAGTTCATTCGCGTCACCAACTCCTTGCTGCCGGTAAAGACTTTTCACCGTCTGGCCCCCGAACTGCTACAGCAGTCAAAGACACGTGCCGGTACACCGGTGCGACTGCAATTGCTCGGCTCCGATCCGGTCTGCCTGGCCGACAACGCGGCAAGGGCGGCGGAGCTGGGCGCGCCGGTTATCGACCTGAATTTTGGCTGTCCGGCACCGACCGTCAACCGTCATCGCGGCGGCGCGGTGTTGCTGAAAGAGCCGCAAACACTCTACGAGATCATTAGCGCAGTCCGCGCCACGGTACCCGCCAACATCCCAATCACCGCAAAAATGCGGCTAGGTTATGAAGATACCAGCCTGACACTGGACTGCGCCCGTGCCATCAACGCCGCCGGCGCTGCGGAACTGACCGTCCATGCCCGCACCAAGGTAGAAGGCTACAAACCGCCGGCACACTGGGAGTGGTTTGCCAGGATCAAGGAAGTGATCGACATCCCGCTGATTGCCAATGGCGAAGTCTGGACCCTGGAGGACTACTGCAATATTCGCGCAGTCAGCCAGTGCGAAACTATCATGATCGGCCGGGGCCTGATTGCTGCCCCCGATTTTGCCAAGCGCATCAAGCACCTGCAGCAAACTGGCAGCCAGCTGCCACCGGAGCCGTGGGCGGAGGTACTGGCGCATGTCGACAACCTGTTCATGCAATGTCAGCTGCGTGCCGGCGATAGCAGCTACGCCGTCAGCAGGGTCAAGCAATGGCTTAACCAGCTGAAACGCACCTATATCGAAGCCAGTGATTTCTTCAATGAAATCAGGTCAATACGCGAACCGGAACAACTAAAAACCAGGCTGAACGCCGCCCGTTGAGCACTAGGTATTTTTACGAATAGCCATTACACCGATGGTAGCCTTATCATTAATCATGCTTTCTGATATGGAATGGCGTTCCTCATCTGAAGCGTAACGGAGACCAAATCCGTGCTTCCAAAACCTCCTGCCATCGGTGACTGATGCTGGAGGTTCTTTTTTTGCCTAGCGTTTAGGCATCCTGACACGTGATTACCGACCGCGGCCACAAACCGCAGCCAGATTGCTCTGGGCGCCTCACATCGACTGGTTTTTTGATCCTGGCAAGCAACTGCACCGGCAAACCCAGCTTGACGCGACCTAGATTTTGTGAGCGAATCTTTTTTTAGAAAGTGTTCATATCGCTCTAATCGCCCTGAGGATGAATGTGTCGAACGGAATTGATTACAGCAGCCAACATGGAGTACGAGAAAACCCAAGCCAAAAAGGACTTCTGGGCGGATTTTCGCAAAAAGATCGCCCAGCTGGTCGTGGGCGGTCTGGTGATCACGACGATGGCGTTTAGCCCGGTAAATACCGAAAAAGCCCCCCAAGGGGTTTAGCCGTTCGTGTCGCATAATGGGCGGTTATGTCCATAGGCCATTGTTCTAAAATCACGCATTTGTCACATGCGAAACAGAAAATTCCCCGTTGCATATTTCCAACACAGCCCTGATGAACTCATCAGGGTTGTTTGCTTTGGCGAGGCCGAAACATTAGCCGCAAAGCTGTTCGTCGACGTGGAGCAGGTGACACGCTGGCGCGAGGGCGCGGAGGCGGTGCCGTTCGCGGTGTTCGCGTGGCTACGTGAGGAGGGCGCAAAGGCGCTCACCGAGGCGTGGGCACCGTTCGACGGCTTCACCCTAGACAGGGGCAGGCTCGTTTCGCGGCAGTACCGTGCGGCGATCAGCATCGAGGACGTGATGATGCTGCGCGAGTACCGGCTGATGCCGGCACTACTGGAAAAGCAGGCCGACACCATCGAGCGGCTGATGAAGGAGCGGGATTTCTACAAGGCGCAGTGCCACCGAGAAGCCAAGTTCGGGATGATGGTCAATCGCCTGTTCAAGTAGCGATTCGGCACGCTTCAAAGGCAAAGGCTGTCGCCGCAAAAAGCGCGGCGAGTGCCAAAATGGCACAAAAGACGGGTATTACCAGTCACCCGTCTGACTTCAAGGTCAAAACCAACTGCCAAACCCAAGGCGGTTGCTGTCACTTCACCTGGTCCATCTTCAACAGCACTTCACAAAGCCGCTGAACCTTGTCGCTATCCGGAATGCGTGGAATCCGGAAGACACGAATGCCGGCCTCTTTAATCACGGCGTCGCGCTGGCGGTCGGCCTCCTTCTTGTTTTCGTGGCTTCGGTCATCCAGCTCGATGAGCGCAACGATGCTGAAATCGTTCCGAACGATGAGGAAATCTGCAACCTTCTGACGCATCGTGGCGAAGCGACGGAAGTCCGACTTGCTATCACCACCACTGACAAACAAGAACGCGCTGAAGGCCACCTGAGGGAGCACGATGTAGTGGCCATTCAGGTTTTTGGCCAATGACCAGTAGCAGCTCGCTTCACGAGCGGTCAATGGTGGTTTGCTATGGAAAACGGACAGCGGCGAATGTGGCTGTGCCGAGGGCTCATAAACGGGGAAGTCCATCATGTCGACAGTGTGACGAGCCGCTGGAAACGGAGTCACGCGAGCAGACGATGCAGAGGCGGGGCGGGCAGAAAAGGGCGAAGTGGCCTTCTTCGACTTTTCCTTCCTCAGCGCAGTGAGGAAAAAGTAAAGCATCAGGCCCAGCGCAATCAGAAATAGAAGTTCCATGCAAAAAGAATAACAAACGGCGCAACTGGCAAGCAAAAAAACCTGCGCCACACGACCGGCCCCCACGCTGCGCATGGGGAGCCGGTCGGGGTGGCGTTAGAGCTTCTTCACCTCAACAACGAGCAGCAGCTGGGTTTTCGCGTTGCTGGCCTTGGTCGTTCTCATGAAGTCCGGCAGGAAGCTGAATCCGGTGCTGGAATTCGTGTCCTTGCTTTCCTCCAAGCCGGCCAGAACGACGATGTCGCCCGACTCAACACCGACAGAAGTAGAAAGCTCCCGCTTGAGCAGGGTCGGGGAGTCGATGTTGCTGGTTTGGGTCTTCTGGAAGTTGGAGAGCTGCTGCATCACTTCGACCTCGATGCGGTCGCGCATGATGGTCGGCTTAAGCGAGAAGATCACACCGGACTGGCGATAGGTCACGCTTTGAATCGGGTTGCCCTGCTTGTCGACCTGTATCGAGTCCAGTACCGGCACATCGGAACCAACGGTGAACTTGCCGAGGGCGCCATTCTTGATTCTGAGCGTGGGTTGCGTGACCAGCGAGAAACGGGAGTCGCCTTCAAGGGCGGACAGCACGGCCTCGATGGAGGAGTTCTTGAAGGTCACGAAGTTGTCCAGGACGCCACCACCAGCGAGGGACACGGACAGTTTGCCGGCAAAGGCGCTGAACGCGGTTTTGAAGCTGAATCCCTCATCCCTTTCTTCCGAGTACTCGATCACGGCGGCGCGGGCGATGACCTCCAGCGGCTTGGTGTCGTACTGCGCAATCAGGGCAAGGGCGGTTTTCAGGCGCTTGTCGGTGGCGCTGACGATGACGTAGTCAGGGTCTTCGTAGCTGGTGCGCAGGAAGGCGTTAACGAGGCGCTGGAGCTGCGGCACAGGACGATGGAGCGGCTGGTAGAGGTGGAACGGCTCCGCATCAGCAGGAAGCGCTACCGATGGGGCGGCGGCGGTGCCAGGTGGCAGCGGGGTGCCATCGGCCTGTTTGAGCTGTTGGGTGGTCGGCAACAGCCAGTTGATGCCGTTGCGGCGCTCGACCTTGATGCCGGAGTCCAGCAGCAGGCGATCAAGCAGGGGGCGCACGGCAGGGCGGTCGATGTTGGCAACGTTGACGGTGATTCGGCGGGCGTCATCGATCAGGGACGGGTCAATGATGTAGTCCTCCTTCAAGATCGCCTTGAAGGTGGCTTCGGAAAACTGCATCAGCGGGACTTTATCGAAGTTGAGCGCGAGGCTCTCAGCGGTAGCCGGCAGAGCAAGGCAGAGCATCAGGGCGGCGAGTAGGCGGGTCATGGTTTCGGTGCCTCGGGAGTGGCGTTGCTGCTGTACCAGACACCGGCAATGGATACGCGGGTTTCGCCTGGCATTTCTTTCAGGAACTGCACCGGCAGGATGGCGCCGTTCGAAAGGGTGGCGACCATGCGGCCATCTTGGTTGAAGGTGCCGAGCAGACGCACGGTGGAAAGGGTTTCAGCCGGCTGGGCGGCGACGCCCGATTGCATTGCGGGATTGTCTGACTTGACGATGAGCCTGCCGTAGTAGTGCGTGACAAAGCCGCCGATCAGCAGGCCGGCCAGAGCGGAGACAAGGGCGACACGGGCATACATGGCGAAACGCTCCAGTTTTGAGAGGTAGCGCCCCTTGAGGTGCCAAGGGGTCAGCATGGTGGCGACACCGGCGACGTTGGAATTGCCGAGCACCTGGTTGGTGTCATACGCGCGGTAGAGATCATGGCCGCGGTACATCCAGCGGTCGGAAATCGGGCTAAGTTCCGACATGCCGTAGCGAATGATTGCGATGTGGACTTTGGGCGGGCGCAGCTTGATGTCGAACTGCTTAAAGAGCCAGGTGAAAAACGGGATGCTGAGGCGGTCAAGGCGCTTGCAGATTCCCCACATCTCGAACAGGGCAGAGCGGGTCTGCTTGTCGATCAGGTCTTCATGCTGGGCCAGCATGAGGATGTCCCAACCGTATTTGCGGGAGTGGCGCAGCCAATCGTTGATCGCATCACGCTGGGCTTTCTTGTCCTTGTCGTTCCAGTCGCGGGCATTGAGGAACGAGGCGACTTCATCGAGGCACAGCAGGCCGTTGTTTTCGTCGGTGTAGCCATCGAGGTAGCCGATTGAGCCATCCTCTCGATAGAACAGCTTGGCGTTGCCCAGTGGCAGGTTGAGCAGGTCACGATGCGTGGGGTAGTCCGGCAGGCGGTACACATCGACGTTCCTGGCATCGATGCGCAGCATGTTGTCCAGGTACAGGTCGAGGTTGGTAGCGATGCGGCGACCTTCGACCAGGTATTCCCGAATGCGGCCAACCGAGGCAAGGGTTTTGCCTTGGCCTCGCTTGCCTGTGAGCAGAATGCCGGTGCTCATTTAGGAAGGCTCGCCCAATAAACAGCCTTCTTGTGGCGGAAGATATAAACGGCAAGCTCGGCGGTGAAGATAGCCGAAATGCAGGCCTCAGCGTTCGACGGCCAGAGGATGCCCATGCCCATGAGGATCCACTCGTTGGTGATGAACATCACCAGCCCAGCCACCAAACCCTTGATGGACAGGTACAGGGCAAGGGACAGCGAGGTAATCACGGTAATTGCAAAAATGGTCATGCCGATCTGCTTCGTGACACGACTGGAAAGCCAGACCAGCAAATTGCTGAATAGCGCGGTCAAAAACTGTGCGAGGAAAGGCATTGGGATTACTCCTTGGAGCTTTCAGTGAACAGACGGAACAGATACAGGCCGGTGAACAGATAAAACAGGTAGCCCATGACTTCGGCTAAACGGCTGACGTAGGGGCAAAAGTTCCACTCGAAAGTCACGCCGAGGACGGAGACGGGGATGGGGCGGCAGGCGGCAAAGTTGCGGGGGATGGGAACCCACGAAAAGCCGATGCTATCGAGCTGTCCAAACTGCTCGGTGATTTTGTTCATCAAGCCATCTTCAGCGGTCTTGGCATCGGCCTGGCTCTTGCCGAGTGCCTCCCCCAGCTTGCCATCGGCGCCAGCGAAGCCAGAGTCATTGATCGACACGGGGCCACCTGAGGCATCGCCGGTACCGGTGGAACCAGTGCCGGTACCTGTACCAGAACCATCGCCGGTGGTGCCACCGGTACCGCTGCCATCGCCACCAGTTGAACCGCCAGTACTGCCACCGGTAGAGCCGCCTGTGCTGCCACCGGTGCCACCGGTAGAACCGGTAGTGGTGTTCTTGCAGTGGCCATCGATGCAGCCCCACTGGCCGCCATTAACGCTGCCGTAGAAATCGACAGTGATCTTGTCGGAGGGCGGAGGAATGCCGAGGTTGGCCGGCACGGAAACGGTGTAGACGCCGGTTTCATCGACGGCGGCGGGAACGGAGAAACTGCCGGCCTCTGATGTGCCGGATAGCTGGGTCGGGGTCATTTCCAGCGTTGAGTTGGTCGAAGGGCAGGTCATCGACATTTTTTCGAAGCTGGTGGTCAGGTCGCAGCCGGTGCGGGAAATAGTGTTTGTAGCCTTGCCGTCGCAGGCAGGGTTTTGCGGATCGGGGACGAACTTGCCGGCCTTGTAGACGAATTCGCACTCGACGTCCTTCTTTTTGACGGCACTGGCGTCGGACAAGGTGCAGGTAGGAGCAAGGCCGGTATAACCGGTGGCGCACGCCGGCATGGTGGTCGTGCCGTAGTTAACAATCGTCAAATAGGAAATAGAGCTGGAGGAGACACACCCTGAACCGTTGTATGTCCTGCCAATTGACTGACATGCTTTTTGATAAGCCGTTGTGGCTTCACTTGTACCTGTCCGGTAATAGAAAAGTGTAGAGCTGCCCGAAGCCCTCGCACTTGACCATGTAGCCGTAGTCGGTTCGCCTGAAGAGGTAGCTGGTGGCGTAGTGGGATCAGTCCAACCTGGGGGCGTGACGGTCGGTTTGCCATCGAGTTTGAACGAGACGCCACCACCAGAGGTGGAACCAGCAGGGGCCGGCGGCTGGACATCATCAAACTTGAAAAGCATCAGGCCACCGTGGGCGGAAACGGCAGCGCCAAAGGCCCACACCAAGGGGGGAATGGCAAAGGCCTTCAGGGGGAAAAGCGCGTGGAATGCCAGGGCAACGGCAAGGGCAAAAGCTCTCGTGGTGGTCATGTCTCCGCCTTGTCAGGTCAAGTCGTAAAACAGGGGGCGGAACACTCACCGTGTCGCACCCCCTGCACTTCAAAGTCAAAAGCAAAGGCCTACCGCGCTTCGCTTGGTGGATCCCCACAAAGCCGTGCAAGGAAAAAGCCCCTTGCACGACTTCATGGGGATCTCGGGTTAAATCTTGGCGGTAAAGCGCTTGAACAGCTTGATGACGAGCGTCATGCCGACGATGACGCCAATCACCGGGAAAATCAGGTCGAACATGTCGGAGGCGTCGGACTGCGCGGCGGTAACGGTGGTGGCAACCGACGCCGGCAGGGCGGCAAAAGCCGAGGCGGAAGCGCCCAGCAGCAGGGCAGGAACGGCGAAAAACTTCTGTTTCATGAATTTCATGTGAATCTCCTTAGAGCGTTTCAAAAAATCGCCGGAAAGCCAGAATGGTCAATCCGGACACAAAACCAGCACCCCAACAGGCAAAGAGGTAGCCGATCAATTCAGCAGCATCAGCGGGCGCCATTAGCGTTTCATCCCCGAAGAAAAACCCAGCGCCCAGAGAACGACGCAGGCAGCAATAAAAACGATGTCTTGAATCTGGTAATCGCCAAGCATTGAGTTCTCCTAATCCGTGGCGTAAACAGGCTGGCTGCGCTGGGATGGCGGAGCAGGGAAGGCAGTGATTACCGCCGAGTCCTGGAAGTAGCTGAACGCATCATCAGAAGGGATGTCCGGCGCGTGGTTGTAATCGCCAACGGCCTTTAGTGACATGCGGCGCTGATGCGACCAATACCAATCTGGCGGCGACTCGATGGGCTTGATCTCGACCACCTTGATGATGGTGGTGAAGGGCTTCACGTTCGGCAGCGGTTCGGAAATGTCCATGCCGTAGTCACGCAACGTTTTGAGGTGGCGGTAGAAGGTGCGGCGCGAGAGCAGGGCGGAGACGTTTTCCCCTCGCAGGTACGCCGAGGCGGTCATGCGAACAGCAGGGGGCAGGGTTTCCAGCTCCATGCGGCTGATGTCTTCTTTCACGCGGCCAAGCAGTGGCTGCACTTCGTCGTTAAACAGTTGGATGAGTTTGGGCATAGTGATTTCCCCCAGGAAACGGCAGTGGTTGTCACGCAGCAGAAGGCGCTTTGCTTCCAACTCGAAGCGCAGAATTCCGTGACTTTGGGCGTATTGATAAACGGGGTCTTGCTCGATCTGTTCTTTAGTGCGGCCGTGGCGGTGGACCAGCATTTCATCGGCCTTGAGGTACGCTTTCAGGTACTTGCGGCCAGCCTTGCGGCCCCATGCGACGGTTGTGTCATGGGCGCGGGTACGCTTTACGTGGCTAACCGATTGCGTGGCGAGCCAGTCGATAGACGCCTGTGCGTTGGCTTGTGAGCCGGTGGCGAAGTTTTGTGTCAGATGGACTTCAGAGACGCTGGCGCCAGTCCAGTCAACGAGGAGGCCATGCTTGTTATCGTGCTCACTCGGGTTGGACTTGTAGTACGGGTCGCCAGCTGAAAACGGCGGCAAGCCGTAGGTGGCAAGGATTTCGTTGATCTTCTGGACAGTGCCATCAAAGTCCAAGTTGAAGAGATTGTCAGGGCGGCAGAAACGCCCGACGTTGCCTTCAAATTCAACCTTGGAGCCATCGCAGCGGATGACGTACAGCGAGTCATAGGAGCCGGTTATGAAGCGGCGGGAAACCGATTCGTAAACCGGAATCGGGTTCCCATCTTCATCTTGCGGCCAGTTGCCATTTTCATCGCGCTGGAACTTGTAAACGATGCCATCTTCAACAACCGGCAGGCGTTCACGGTAGGTTCCATCCGCAAGGTAGCCGACCGGATGGGTCTGCTGGATGCGGATAAAGTCGACGAAAATGCCTGACATGCTTAGGCCTCGACAGCGTTCAGAATGTTCAGCACAGGGCGGCGGGTGATCTGCTCACCGGTATCCTCGTCGGTGTAGCGGTACGGCTTGCCACGGTAGCCAGAGATTTCGACAAGGCATTCGGTTTCGTCACCGGTTTTGCCAAGACGGGCGCTAGAGCGGACTTCGACAACGCCTGGCTGGCTGTAGGCGTCAGCGGCCGGCAGCAGGAATTCCGTATAGAAATACTTTTCGTATTTGCGGACTTGGCCGATGCGGCCGGAAATGGTGGTCTGGTGGTTTGTGGACATGGTGGCGTTCCTCAATGGGCTTGGTTTCAGGTAGCTTTGGCCGTTGGTCTTAACGGAGCCAACTCCTGCTGATGTAGAATTGAACTGTTGACCAATCTACGCACATGCGTAGAAAGTAAATGCAGGATAAGTACGCAGCTGCGTAGAATCAAGGAAAAAGTCATGAAGCTGTCAAGCGACTACTTGCGGGATGCGCTAGAAAAACTTGGTGAAATGCCAGGCTTTAAGAAGGCTGAGACCCTAAAAATCAGCCCTCAGGCGCTGAGCGGCTACAAAAACGGCGAAAGGATCATGGACGACTACGCATGTATCGTCGTGGCCGAATACCTGGGCATTGATCCGCTGGAAATCATTGCGGCGGCGAACATGGAACGCGAGAAAAGCCAAGCCAGACGGGACTTTTGGCAGGATTTTCGCAAAAAGATCGCCCAGCTGGTCGTGGGCGGTCTGGTGATCACGACGATGGCGTTTAGCCCGGTAAATACCGAAAAAGCCCCCCAAGGGGTTTAGCCGTTCGTGTCGCATAATGTTTATTATGTCAAATTACGCATCAGAATTCGGCACTACCACACCTCTCTTCGCTGCTTTTTTCGCTTTTTTGTTCAAATATTTTGTCCGTGTCATTTTCAACACAAGCGGAATGGGCAGAATGCGTAAAGAGATTCAAAATCTACTGCACCAGTGCAGACATCGGGCCGGGGGCCGGATCGACTGATCCGGCATTTTCATTTCGGACTACCCGAGGACGAGCTGGCGGCAGAACTTGACGTGACCGTCAGCACCGTGCAGGCGTGGAAAGCTGGCAAAGCGCCGGTACCGGTCTTGTGCGTGAAATACCTGGAGTTGCTGGACAGCAACGAGCTTCGATGCACCTGCGTCAGGAACGGCACCCGTGCCGAGGGCTCGCGGCTGATCGTGCCGGCCGGCTACCAAGTCGGCATTGAGTACGCGGAAATCGAACGGCTGGCCGACTACCGCCGCCTGTTCCTCCTACGCACCATGCAAATAAATAGTGGCGCGACGGCCCACGTGGCGATCAAGAGCCGACACCACCACTGTTGATCTGGACAGTTTGGGGTCTTTGCGGGTTTCGTAGTCAATCAATCGTTCTACCGCAGCATTGTCACCAAAGCAGGCAGTCCGTAGTTTGCGGCAACTCGGTGTGACCTTGTAGTCTGGCACGCTGCTGGCGCCCTGCTCCGGCTTGCTGCTCGCAAAAAATATGCTCAGCGGACTACGTTATCTAAGCAGAACCACAAAATGAAAGAAGCCGACATTTCTGCCGGCTTCTGGGGTGGTTGAATGGTACAACGTCGCTTTACTACTACAACATAACTACCTTTCACTGCACCAGACACTAACGAAGGTGAGAGCATTGCCGGCACGATGCCGGAGCTTTAACACGTACAACATCACGTTTACGGTTGGAGGAAAACGCTTTAACAAAGATCAGTGCAAACATCACATACATCAACAAGGTTATCAGCGATACCATCTAGCCCTCCTCCTTCCCAGTGTCTGACTTTTTTATAGTTCATCACCCGGTAATCGCCAAGAAATTATTCCGTCTCTTCCGCGACATCCGAATCGAGCAGCAGATGTGACGGCAAGTGCTTGCTGGTCTTGGCGCCCAGCTTGCGCAGTTTTTCGGCGCGCCCCAGCAGATTGCCGCTGCCGGTACTGAGCTGCTTCATCGCGGTGCCGTAGCTGTCCTGCACGGTGCCAATCTGCTTGCCCAGCTTCTCCAGCGTGTCCACCAGCCCGGCCAGCTTGTCGAACATGGCGCCGGATTGTCGCGCGATTTCCTGCGCGTTCTGGTTCTGGTGCTCGTAGCGCCAGATGCTGGCCACGGTGCGCAGTGTCGCCAGCAAGGTGCTGGGGCCGACGATCATGATGCGCCGCTCGAAGGCTTCGTTGAACAGCCCCATGTCGTGCTGCACCGCCAGCAAATAGGCCGGCTCCACCGGCACGAACATGAACACGAAATCGAGCGTGTTGAGCTTGTACAGATCCTGGTAGCGCTTCTCGGACAGGCTGCGGATATGCGCCCGCAAGGCGGCGATGTGCGCCTTCAGCTCGCTGTCGCGTACCGCTTCGTCGCTGCTGGCGCTGTAACGCACATAGGCATTCAGCGACACCTTGGAGTCGACCACCAGCTGCTTGCCTTCCGGCAGGTCGATTACCACGTCCGGCTGATAGCGCTTCTGGCCACCCTCGCCCGTTTCCACCGTATCCGACACCTGCACGCGGTATTCACGGTCGCGGGTCAGACCGGAGGTTTCCAGCACTCGCTCCAGGATCATCTCGCCCCAGTTGCCCTGCGTCTTGTTGTTACTACCAGTCAGCGCCTGGGTCAGCGCCACCGCGTCGTGGTTGAGGCGCGTATTCAGCTCCTGCAGCCGGCGCAACTCCTGTTCCAGCGTCAGTCGCTCCTTGGAATCCTTGTCGTAGGTATCCTGCACCAGCTTGCCGAAGTGCTGGATGCGTTCGCCCAGCGGCCCCAGCAACAGGCCGAGGTTTTCGCGGTTCTGTTCGGTGAAGCGCTTCGATTTTTCTTCCAGGATGTCGGTGGCCAGTGCCTTGAACTGGTTGGACAGCGCCTCGCGCGCCTCTTGCAGCAGCTGCAGCTTCTCCGCCGACTGGCGCTGTTCCTGTTGCAACAGGGTCAGCAGCTCCTGTTCACGCGCCCCCAACCGGGCCAGGTCGTTCTGCTGCGTCTGCCACGCCGCGCGCAACTGCTGCAACTCCTGCTGCAACACTGGCAGCTGCCGGCCCTGCTCTTCGCGTGCGGCCAACCTTTCGCCCTGCTCGCGCAGCTGCAGCTGTTGTTGTTGCAGCTGCCCTTCCAGCTCCGGCAGGCGCTGCGCGCGATTGGCGAGCACCGCCAGTTTTTGCTGCGCCTCGGACAACAGCTGTCGCAGGCTGTCCAGCTGCTGCTGCAACGCGGTCGTGCGCGCCTGGCTGTCATCGAGTTGCCACTGCAACGCCTCGCCCCGCGCCAATGCCGCGGCCAGTTGTGCCGCGGTTTCGCCCAGCCCGCGCTGGTAGGCAGTCTCGGCGCGGTGCTTGCCGACCAGCCAGGTGGCGGCGATGCCGGCACCGGCGCCGGTCAGCAGCGCCATCAGTAGTTCGATCATGGAGTCCTCCGGATTGCGGTCAACCCTGCGTTCAGCCGGGCTGGCGCCAGTGCTGGATGTAGATTTGCAATTCCTTGCGCCCCTGCCACTCGTTGGCCGCCAGCTGGTATACCGCGTTGATGGTCTGCGGTAGCCACTCCACCTGGTTGAACAGCATGCCGTCGCACTGCACGCCGTCTTTTTCCAGGCGCAGCTTCAGGTGCTTGTCGCCAACCACGCGCTGACTGACGATGTGGAAGTCGTCGTGGAAGGTCGGCGCGGCGAAGCCCTGGCCCCACACTTCTGCGGCCAACGTTTCCGCTACCGCCAGCGACAGCTCGCGGCCGCTGAGCGGGCCGTCGGTTTCCAGCGTGCGGGTCAGCGTGTTGCTGTCCAGCAGCTGGCGCGCCACGTCCTCGAAGGCGGCGACGAACTCGTCGAAACGGGCCGCGGCAATGGTCAGCCCCGCCGCCATCGCGTGGCCGCCGAACTTGAGGATCAGCTGCGGGTGGCGCTTGTACACCAGATCCAGCGCGTCGCGCAGGTGGAAGCCGGGAATGGAGCGGCCGGAGCCCTTGATTTCGCCCTCGTCACCCGGCGCGAACACGATGGCCGGGCGGTGATACTTTTCCTTCAGCCGCGAGGCAACGATGCCGACCACGCCTTGGTGCCAGTCGTCGCGATACAGTGACAGGGTATAGCGCTGCTCGGCGTCGATGCCGGACAGCACCGCCAGCGCCTCGTCCTGCATGCCGTGCTCGATGCTGCGCCGCTCGCGGTTGAGCTTGTCCAGCTCCTGCGCCAGCGTCAGCGCCTGTGTTTCGTCGCCCGCCAGCAGGCAGGCGATACCGAGGCTCATGTCGTCCAGCCGTCCGGCGGCGTTCAGCCGCGGCCCGACGGTGAAGCCGAGGTCGAAGGCGTTGGCCTTGTGCGCGGCGCGGCCGGCGACGCGGAACAGCGCGGCGATACCCGGCGCCATGCGCCCGGCGCGCATGCGGCGCAGGCCGTTGTCGACCAGGATGCGGTTGTTGCGGTCCAGCTTCACCACGTCGGCCACGGTACCCAGCGCCACCAGGTCAAGCAGCTCGCCCAGATTCGGCTCCGGCTGCTGCCGGAACGCGCCACGGGCACGCAGCTCGGCGCGCAGCGCCATCAGCACGTAAAACATCACGCCGACGCCGGCCAGATTCTTGGACGGAAATTCGCAACCTGGCTGGTTGGGGTTAACGATCAGCGCCGCGGGCAAGGTATCGCCGGGCAGGTGGTGATCGGTAACCAGCACCTCGATACCGCGCGCGTTGGCCGCCTCGACACCGGCGACGCTGGCGATGCCGTTATCGACGGTGACGATGATGTCCGGCCGGCTCTGCGCCGCCAGCTCGACGATTTCCGGCGTCAGGCCGTAACCGTACTCGAAGCGGTTGGGCACGATGAAATCGATCACCGCGCCCAGCGCCGCCAGCCCCTTGATCGCCACCGCACAGGCGGTGGCCCCGTCGGCGTCGTAGTCGGCGACCACCAGCAGTCTCTGCCGGGCGGCGATGGCGTCGGCCAAGCGCGCGGCCATCGGTTGGATGTTTTTCAGGCTGTGATACGGCACTAGCTCCTTGAGGCCGTAATCCACTTCGGCGGCGTCGGCGATGCCGCGAGCGGCGTACAGCCGAGCCATCAACGGCGCGATGCCTTGCTGGTGCAGTTGCCGGGCGAGATCGGCCGGGACCTGGCGGGTAACGATACGGGTCATTGCGGATACAGTTTGCTGAGTGGCAGCGGACGGCGCCACAGTTTCCAGAGATCCAGCCGCGTGGTGCGGCTGTGCAGGCCGGCGCTGCCGTGACAGCACAGCTGCACTTCGCTGAGCCGGCCCTGCTGCAGTGCGGCCAACGTTGGTGCAAACCAGTCGCGCTCCAGCTGCAGCAACCCCTCGCGCCAGCCCCACACGTCGCGGAACTGCGCGGCGCCCTCGGCGGCGTCGAGGTGGATCAGCACGTCGCCGCCCCCTTCCGACAGTGTAAAGGCGTAGCTCGGGCTGTCGCCGCCGACACCGGCCTGCTGCGCCAGCTGCTGCCACAGCGGGTCATGGCTGTGTACCGCCGGATAGGCACTGGCCAGCGGCTGCGGCTGGCTGGCCTCGCCCCAGAACCACAGGCTGTTCACCGTCGGTTCGCCGCGCGCCTCGCGCGCCTCGTTGACCGGGTGGGTGTACAGCAGCATCTGCAGCTCATTGAGAAAGCGGCTCCAGCGCATGCCGTTTGCGCCCTTGGGCAAGTGATGGTTGATGTCTTCGCCGATCACGTCCGGCAAGGCCGAAAACTCGGCGCCGCTGGCTTGCGGCAAGGCGACGAACCAGCGCGCAGGGGTCGGCGCATGGAACACCAGGCCGTCCTCGGCGAAAAAGGTGTTCAGGCTGGCCAACAACGCCGCGGCCTCGTCCTGCGCCAGATTCATGATACCGATGTCGCCCAGCAGCGCACGGTCGCGATCGACGCGCAGGTTGACCGGATCGGCAATCAGCCAGCTGGCCGCCGATGGCAGGCCGGCGGCGTGGGCAAGGTTGGCCGCAAGCGCCGGCTGCGGCAGGCCGAAGGTGCGGCACAGCATCTCGCTGGTGCTCAGCGGCTCGCTGCGCCACTGGCCGCGGCCCAGCAACGTCGAGAGCGCCGGCAGCGACAGGTCCTTGCACAGCTCGGGGCCAGCGTCACTGTCCAGCCAGGTCAGGCCGGGAACAAACAGGGTGTATTTCATGGCGGGTGTAGCGTCGGGTGGGTGACATGCGATGACAGGCAGTCATCGACACAGGCCGGCATTGTAGCGGTTTGCAGCCGACGCTGACCAATTGCCGCGGAGCTTGAACTTATTTAGGGGCAAAACAGTCTGTGCAGACGGCCCCGCTTTTTCTGCGCGTAGCAAAGGTGGGATCTGTCGTAAATCTGGCGATGACATGGGACTAGTTTGTTGATTCTTAAACATTATTTGTT
Source organism: Vogesella indigofera (assembly GCF_028548395.1). Lineage (NCBI taxonomy): Bacteria > Pseudomonadati > Pseudomonadota > Betaproteobacteria > Neisseriales > Chromobacteriaceae > Vogesella > Vogesella indigofera. The sequence continues at coordinate 675,600 of NZ_JAQQLA010000003.1, forward strand.
TGCCTGTGTACATTTTTTTGCTAACCTGCCTCCTTTGTATTTTTATCAATAGCTGTTGATTAAGCAGCTTGTTCGATAAACGTGCTTGTCCCGGACACCATCCGGGCCATACAAGACGAAGAGATCCATGAACTACCAGACACTGCTGCAATTCCGTCAACAAGGCCTCCAGCGCCTGATGAAACATCGCTTCAGCTGGCTGATCGGCGTGGCCACCCTGCCCTTTCTCGGCGTACTGACCGCCGTTGCCGTCGCCCCGGGCGCGGCACAACAGGCACCACTTGAAGTGCGCGAAGTCAGCCAGTCGCTGGCACTGCCGGCACTGCCGGGCGGCGAGTCCGACGGCTCGCGCTACTGGCGCGAAGAGCGCATCCAGCGCGGCGACACCATTGCCCGCCTGCTGAACCGTCTCGGCGTCGGCAGCGACGAAGCCAACCGCTTCATCCATACCGCGCCGGTTTCGCGCGACGTGCTGAAACTGCGCGCCGGCGCCACGTTGTCGGTACAGATCAACGACCAGGGCGAACTGTTCGGCCTGCGCTTCCTCAACGATGACGAAAACGGCGAAAAAGTGCTGGTCGTGATCGAGAAACAGGGCGAACAGTGGCAGGCCAGCGCCGAGCCGCCGCGTACCGAGGTGATCCAGGCGGTGCGCTCCGTGGAGATCCGCACCAGCCTCAGCGGTGCGCTGGCGCAGGCCGGCGTGCCGGTTGAGGTGCGTACCCAGTTGGGCGAGATCTTCTCCGACCAGCTGGACACCACCCGTTTGCAGCCGGGTGACCGCGTCAACCTGGTCTACGAAACGCTGCTGTACAAAGGCTCGCCGATTGCCAACGGCAACGTGCTGGCCGCCGAGGTCCAGTCCGGCGGCAAGACCTGGCAGGCGTTCTACTTCGCCCATGACAGCGAATCCGGCGCCTACTACGATGCCGCCGGCCAGTCGCTACGCAAGGGCTTCAGCAACCAGCCGGTCAGCAATGCCCGCATCAGCTCCGGCTTTGGCATGCGTTTCCACCCGGTGCTGCGCAGCCTGCGCATGCACGAAGGCATCGACTATGCCGCCGGCAGCGGTACGCCAATCATGGCCACCTCTGACGGCGTAGTCGACACCATCGCCAGCCAGAGCGGCTACGGCAACGTGGTGATCCTGAAACACAACGCCAAGCTGTCGACGCTGTACGCGCACATGAGCCGCTTCGAGCCTAAGCTGAAACGCGGCAGCAAGGTGTCCGCCGGCCAGGTGATCGGCTATGTCGGCAGCACCGGCCGCTCCACCGGCCCGCACCTGCACATGGAAGTGCGCGTCAACGGCCAGGCGGTCGATCCGTCGACCACCGCACTGCCGGTGCCGGGGCTGAGCACGCAGCAACGCTTGGCCTTCCGCCAGCAGAGCGTTAAGCTGGCGGCTAATTTGAAGCTGCTCAGGGAGATTCCGGTCAGCGTTGCCCAGCTGGAGTAAACGCCCCGCGCAATCCGCTAACCCTGACAGCACCACTGTCAGGGTTTTTTCATGTCTGCGTACTTTATCGGTTTGATGTCCGGCACCAGCCTCGACGGCGTGGATGCAGTACTGGTTGATTTTTCCGGCCCGCGCTTCCGCGTCTGCGGCGAGGCCTTCGTCGACTATCCGGCGGCGCTGCGCGAGGACATCCTTGCGCTGCAGACCCCGGCACACAACGAGCTGGACCGCAGCGCCCGGCTGGCCAACCTGCTGGCGCAGCGCTACGCGCAAGTGGTGCAGCAGTTGCTGGTCAATTGCCAGCTCGACGCCAGCGCCGTGAGTGCCATCGCCTGCCACGGCCAGACCATCCGCCACGCACCGGAGCGCGGCTACACGCTGCAGCTGGGCAACCTGGCACTGCTGGCCGAGCTGACCGGCATCGACGTGATCGGCGACCTGCGCAGCCGCGATGTCGCCGCCGGCGGCCAGGGTGCGCCGCTGGTGCCCGCCTTCCACGCCCACGCCTTTCATGATCCGAGCGTGAGCCGCCTGATCGTCAACATCGGCGGCATCGCCAACCTGACCTACCTCGGCAGCGACGGTGTGGTCTCCGGCTTCGACAGCGGCCCCGGCAACATGCTGCTCGATGCCTGGATCAAGCTGCACTGCGGCCAACCTTATGACGCCGACGGCGCGTGGTCGGCGTCCGGCAGCGTGCATCCGCGCCTGCTGCAACAGCTGCTGGCCACCGCCTACTTTGACGCGCCGCCGCCGAAGAGCACCGGCCGCGACCTGTTCGACCTCGCCTGGCTGCAAGCCCAGCTGCACGCACTGGGCGAGCCGCTGCGCCCGGCCGACGTGCAGGCCACCCTGGCCGAGCTGGTGGCGCACAGCATCGTCAACGCCGCACAACAGTTCCTGCCCGCCGTCAGCGCGGTCTACCTGTGCGGCGGTGGTGCGCGCAACCGCGACCTGCGCCAGCGGCTGCAGCAACGTTGGCCGCAGGTCGGCTGGCACCTGACCGACGAGCTGGGGCTGCCGCTGCAGCAGGTAGAAGCCACCGCCTTTGCCTGGTTGGGCTACTGCTTCAGCCAGCGCCAGGGCGCCAACCTGCCGGCGGTGACCGGCGCCAGCGGCCGGCGCGTGCTGGGGGCGCTGTATCCGGCCTGACAAATTCCCGCGCCAGCGCGCGGTTTTTGTGCGGTTTGCCGATATAATCAGCCACCACCCTAATCAAACAGAATATTCAATGCGCCTCTTCAAGCGTAAAGCCGTTGTCCGCAACACCGACCCGCTGCCGCCACGGCTCTCGAGCCTGCTGCGCGAAGCGTGGTGGTTGCTGATGGCCGTGACCGCCGTTTATCTCGTTCTGACGCTGGCGTCCTTCTCTCCTGCCGATTCCTCCTGGTCACACAGCTCGGCCGATGCACAGGTGCGCAACTATGGCGGCGCCTTTGGCGCCTGGCTGTCCGACATCCTGCTCTATCTGTTCGGCTACTCGGCGTGGCTGAGCGTGGCGTTCTGCCTCGCCGCCATCGCCTGGGGCTATCGCCAGCTGGGTGACGGCATTCGCCGCCCGGGGCCGATGGCGTGGGCGGCCTCGTTCGGTTTCTTGCTGTTCATTCTTTGCTCCGCCAGCCTCGAAGCGCTGATCTGGCGTGACGAAACGCTGAACCTGCCGCTGGTCGCCGGCGGGCTGTTTGGCCAGTTCCTCGGCGATGTTGCCGCGCGCGTGTTCGGTCTGACCGGCGGCGGCCTGCTGTTGCTGGTGAGCGGCGCCATCGGTTTCTCACTGTTTACCGGCGTGTCGTGGCTGAACATGATGGAACGCATCGGCGCCACCATCGAGGATGGCGTACTGAAGGCCTGGCAAGCGTGGCAGGCACGCCAGGACCGCGAAATCGGCCGCGAGATCGCACAGCAGCGCGAAGAAAAAGTCGTCACTGAAAAGAAGAAGATCGAGGACAAGCCACCGGTGCGCATCGAGGCACCGGTGCTGGACATCCCGCTGTCGCCCAAGGTGACCAAGCCGGTACAACAGTCGCTGTTTGCCGCGCCCGGCGACGACACCCTGCCCGGCCTGCCACTGTTGGCCGCACCGAAGGAACAGGGCGAGCCGGTCTCCGCCGAGACGGTGGAGTACACCTCGCGCCTGATCGAACGCAAGCTGGCCGATTTTGGCGTCGACGTGAAAGTGGTCGCCGCCTACCCCGGCCCGGTGATCACCCGTTACGAGATCGAGCCGGCCATCGGCGTCAAGGGTGCGCAGATCGTCAACCTGATGCGTGACCTGGCACGCGCGCTGAGCCTGGTGTCGATCCGGGTGGTGGAAACCATCCCCGGCAAGACTTACATGGGTCTGGAGCTGCCCAACCCGAAGCGCCAGATCGTGCGCTTGTCGGAGATCGTCGGCTCCGACAGCTACCAGAACATGAGTTCGCGACTGGCGATGGCGCTGGGCAAGGACATTGCCGGCCAGCCGGTGTCCGCTGACCTCGCCAAGATGCCGCACGTGCTGGTGGCCGGCACCACCGGCTCCGGCAAATCGGTAGCCATCAACGCGATGATCCTGTCGGTGCTGTACAAAGCGACGCCGAAGGAAGCACGCCTGATCATGGTCGACCCGAAGATGCTGGAGCTGTCGGTGTACGAAGGCATCCCACACTTGCTGGCACCGGTGGTCACCGACATGAAGCAGGCCGCCAACGCGCTGAACTGGTGTGTCGGCGAGATGGAAAAACGCTACCGGCTGATGTCCAAGCTCGGCGTGCGCAACCTCGCCGGCTACAACCAGAAGATCCGCGACGCGGAAAAGGCCGGTGAAAAGCTGCCCAACCCGTTCAGCCTGACCCCGGAAACGCCGGAGCCACTGGAGACCATGCCGATGATCGTGGTGGTGATCGACGAGCTGGCCGACCTGATGATGGTGGCCGGCAAGAAGATCGAGGAACTGATCGCCCGGCTGGCGCAGAAGGCGCGCGCCGCCGGCATCCATTTGATCCTCGCCACGCAACGGCCGTCGGTGGACGTGATCACCGGCCTGATCAAGGCCAACATCCCGACGCGGATCGCGTTCCAGGTATCCAGCAAGATCGACAGCCGTACCATTCTCGACCAGATGGGCGCCGAGACCCTGCTCGGCCAGGGCGACATGCTGTACCTGCCGCCTGGCACCGGCTACCCGCTACGCGTGCACGGCGCCTTTGTGGCCGATGACGAGGTGCACCAGGTGGTGGAATTCCTCAAGACCACCGGCGAGCCGGACTACATCGAGGGCATTCTCACCGGCGGCACCGAAACCGAGGCCGGTGACGGCGGCGACGGCCTTTCCGGCAGCAACGACACTGAAGCCGATCCACTGTACGACGATGCTGTCGCCATTGTGCTGAAAACGCGCAAGGCGTCGATTTCGTCGGTACAGCGCCACCTGCGCATCGGCTACAACCGTGCCGCACGCCTGATCGAACAGATGGAAGCCAGCGGCATCGTCTCGGCCATGGAGACCAACGGCAACCGCAGCGTGCTGGTGCCGGCGCGAGAGGAATAAGCCGCGCCATTCGTGGAGCAAGGTTGGCCGCAGCGATGCGGCCATTGTCTTTCAAGGCTGCAAGGCAAGTTGCACCCTTATTTATTCGTACTGGAAAAAAACATGGCCGTACCGCTCACAGAACCGGCTTTCCGCCACAGCTACACGCCCAAAACCGGCGTGCTGCTGATCAACCTCGGCACCCCCGACGCGCCGACCGCCAAGGCCCTGCGCCCTTACCTCAAGCAATTCCTGTCCGACCAGCGCGTGATCGAAATTCCGAAGGCACTGTGGTGGCTGATCCTCAACGGCATCATCCTCAATTTGCGCCCGCGCAAGAGCGCCGAGAAGTACGCCAGCATCTGGAGCAGCGAAGGCTCGCCGCTGCTGGTGCATACCCGCAACCAGACCAGGCTGCTGACCGAGCAGCTGGCTGCCGCCGGACTGGAAAACCTGGTGGTCGATTTCGCGATGCGCTACGGCAACCCGTCGGTCGACAGCGTGCTGCGCGGCATGCGCGAGCAGGGTGTCGAGCGCCTGTTGGTGGTGCCACTGTATCCGCAGTACGCCGGTTCATCGGTGGCGACCGCGCTGGACGAGGTATTCCGCAGCCTGCTGCGCATGCGCAACATGCCGGAAATCCGCACCGTGCGCCATTTCCACGACTTTCCACCTTATATTGAAGCGCTGGCGCGACAGGTGGAGGCGCACTGGCTGGCAAACGGCCGTGGTGACAAGCTGCTGATGTCGTTCCACGGGGTGCCGCGTTTCACGCTGGACAAGGGCGATCCCTATCACTGTGAATGCCTGAAAACCGGTCGCCTGCTGGCAGAGCGGCTGCAACTGGACAAGGAACAGTATGTGGTGGCATTCCAGAGCCGCTTCGGCAAGGCAGAGTGGCTCAAACCCTACACCGTCGACACACTGACGGCACTGGCCAAGGCCGGCACGCAAAAACTGGACGTGATGTGCCCCGGCTTTGTCGGCGACTGTCTGGAGACGCAGGAAGAAATCGCCATGGAAGGCAAGGAGATTTTCCTGACCAATGGCGGCGGCGAATACCGCTATATTTCCTGTCTCAATGAAGATCCAAACTGGCTGAATGCGCTAACAGCACTGGTACAGCAGCATCTTGGTGGCTGGATAACAACACCGGATGATCCGGTGCTGCGTTTTCAGCGTGCGCAAGATTCAGGCGCAAACGGCTAGTAAAAACGATTTTTTCACCCCAATGGCGCACCAACATGGTGCGCCATTGTTCATTTTATACTTTATCCGCCTGGCAATCTGACCAATGCAGTGCAGCAAATATGTCATAACCTTTGACGTGTCCGACAATCTCCAAATTGGTGAAATCAAACTTCGTTGACACTGCATAGGGTGCTACGCATAATCAGTCCGCATCTGCTCTTTCCAAAAGAACTGAGCGGATCTTACAAGTCACATGACTAAGATCAGGGGAAACACAAGATGAATAAATTCGCACGCCTTAGCCTTTTTGCAGCAGCCGCCATCGCACTGACTGCCTGCGGCAACAAAGAAGAACAACCAGCTGCTGATGCTTCCGCTGCCGCGGCCGATGCCGGCGGTGAAGTGGTAGTCAAAATCGGTCAAGTATCGCCAATGACCGGTCCGATTGCTCACCTGGGCAAAGACAACGAATTTGGCGCGCGTCTGGCCATTGAAGACCTGAACGCCGAAGGCGTCGAGATCGGTGGCAAGAAAGTCAAGTTTGAACTGGTCTCCGAAGATGACCAGGCTGACCCGAAAATCGGCACCCAGGTTGCACAGCGTCTGGTTGATGCCCAGGTTGTCGGCGTGGTTGGTCACCTGAACTCCGGTACCACCATCCCAGCATCCAAGATCTACTCCGATGCCGGCATCCCACAGATCTCCCCTTCTGCGACCAACCCTGACTACACCAAGCAAGGTTACAAAACCACCTTCCGCGTGATTGCCAACGACGTACAGCAAGGCAAGGCACTGGGCGAGTTTGCCGTGGACAACCTGAAAGCGAAAAAAGTCGCCATCATCGACGACCGCACCGCTTACGGCCAGGGTCTGGCTGACGAATTCGAAAAAGCAGTTAAAGCCAAAGGTGGCGCGATCTCCAAGCGCGAGTTCACCACCAACACCGCTACCGACTTCAACGCCATTCTGACCTCGATCAAATCGACTCAGCCTGACGTGATTTTCTACGGCGGTATGGATGCACAGGCAGCACCACTGGCCAAGCAGATGCAGCGTCTGGGCATCAAGGCCAAGCTGATGGGCGGCGACGGCTGGCAGACTCCGGAGTTCATCAAGCTGGCTGGCGAAGCATCTGAAGGTCAGTACTCCTCCAGCTGCGGCGTGCCACGCGACAAGATGCCAGGTTTCGCGGCATTCAACGACAAGTTCAAAGCCAAGTTCAACACTGACGTACAGATCTATGCTCCTTACGAGTACGATGCTGTAAAAGTCCTGGTTGACTCCATGAAGCGTGCCGGTTCGACCGATCCTAAGGTCTACCTGCCAGAAGTGGGCAAGACCAAGCTGACCGGCGTGACCGGCGAGATCTCCTTTGACGAAAAAGGCGATATCAAGAACGGCGCAGTCACCGTTTACCAGGTTAAAGGCGGCAAGTGGGAAGTGGTTTCCACTGTTGGCGGCCCAGCCCAGTAAGCTGATCTGACAAGCTTGTTGCATGTGAAAATGGCGCCCTGACGGGCGCCATTTTTTATGCTTGCCATATCGCAGTGCACCATTTAAGATCATTGCAACACGCGTCGATTGTATCCAGTCGCCGCTCCCCTTTGTCTCCACGACTGCCACCACCCCGCGCGGTCCGGACACAATGTCACGACAACAGGCGCCCGAACCGGGCCCGGTTCGGCTGACCATAAAACCACCTGCATTTTACAAACAAAATGTTCCCGCTATGAGGAACAGGGACACGTTTTCACCATGAATCCATATCGCATCTCCGCTATCGCCGCGGCCGCACTGACGCTGGCCGCCTGCAACAATGCCGAACCACAACAAGACGCCGCTGCCAGCGCTCCCGCTACCGCACAGGAACACGTGGTCAAGATCGGCTCCGCCAACCCGCTGACCGGCCCGTTCGCACACTGGGGCCGTGACGCCGACAATGGCGTGCAACTGGCTGCCGAAGAAGCCAACGCGGAAAAGCTGACCCTGGACGGCAAGCCGGTCCGTTTTGAAGTGATCTCCGAAGACGACCAGGCCGACCCGAAAGTCGCCACCCAAGTTGCCCAGCGCTTTGTTGATGCCGGCGTTGCCGCCGTGATCGGCCATCTGACCTCCGGCGCCGCCATCCCGGCCTCGCGCCTGTACAACGATGCCGGCATCACCATGATCGCCGGTTCGGTGACCAGCCCGAAATTCACCGAGCAAGGCTACAACAACACCTTCCGCATCATCGCCAATGACCTGCAACAGGGGCAGGCGCTGGCCAAGTACGCGGTGACCGAGCTGAAGTCGAAGCGCATCGCCGTCATCGACGACCGCACCACCTACGGCCAGGGCCTAGCCGACGACTTTGCCAAGGCCACCGAAGCAGCCGGCGGTACAATCGTCAAGCGCGAATACACCACCAACAGCGCCACCGATTTCATGGCGATCCTGACCTCGATCAAGGGTGAGAAGCCGGAACTGATCTTCTACGGCGGCATGGATGCACAAGCCGGCCCGCTGGTGAAACAGATGCGCAAGCTGGGCATCACCGCAGTATTCATGGGTGCCGACGGGGTCAACACCGCCGAGTTCGCCAAGCTGGCGGGCAAGGATGGTGAAGGCGCCTACGCATCCAGCGCCGGCGCCTCGAAAGAGCTGATGCCGGGCTATGCCGCGTTCAACACCAAGTACAAGGCACGCTTCAACGGTGAAATCCAGGCCTACGCACCGTATACCTACGACGCGACCCGCGTGGTGATCGACGCGATGAAACGCGCCAATTCTGCCGACCCGAAGAAATACCTGGCCGAAGTCGGCAAGACCTCGCTGCAGGGCGTGACCGGTCCAATCGCCTTTGAAAGCAATGGCGACATCAAGAACGGCACCGTGACCCTTTACCGCCTGGAAGGCGGCAAGTGGGCCGGTGTGGCCAAGCCGGCCGGCGACGCTTCCGCCGCGCAATAAGCCCGACCGCAACGCAACAACGCCGTTCCCGCTACAGCGGGAACGGCGTTTTTTGTGGCCATATCAGCTTCGGCGCAGCGGCACCGAAATCGTCCGGCACCCCGTGCCCGCGCTTTAGCCGGTCAGATCCTTGACCGTGGTTGAGGTGCCGTTGGTCTTGACGCTGTCGATGCCGTTATCGCGTGCCGCCTCACTGCCATACATCTGGCTGCTGCCGATGACCTGGTAGTTGCCGGCCTTGAGATTGAAAAACGCCTTGCCGTTGGCCGCGGTCTTGCGCTCGTAGCGCTCCTCCAGCGGACTGTTGGCCTGCACCGAGGCGATACCGTTTTCCGCGGCGGCGCGGGTGTGGTATAGCTCGCTGCTAAGAATGGTTTCCGCATTGCCCGCCTTCAGCACGAAACGGAACTGCCCGTCGCTGCTTTTGCTCAATTCGAACCAACCTGCCATGTGACGACTCCTTGTTGTGACGTTGACAAACACCCCAAGACAAGCGGCGACTACCGCTCTGCGTACCACCGCCTGGCGGCAGTCCATGCCAAACAGCTTAGCAGAGCCGGCACGCCAGCACCAAGCCCGAGACACACCGCGAGCAAAGACACACCATAAAGAAGCCCACCATGAAAAACGCCCCGTGAGCACACGGGGCGTTTGGGCAGGCCAAGTTGGCCGCGATCAGGCTTTCAGCACTTCCGCCATCGCGTCGGCGACGTATTCCACGTTGCGGCTGTTGAGACCGGCCACGCACATGCGGCCGGAGCGCACCAGGTACACCGCGAACTCTTCGCGCAGGCGATCCACCTGTTCCGGCGTCAGCCCGGTGTAGCTGAACATGCCGCGCTGCTTGATGAAGTAGCTGAAATCGCGGCCCGGCACCTTGGCCGACAGCACCGCGTACAGCTTCTGGCGCATCGCCTTGATGCGCTCGCGCATCTCGGTCACTTCGCCTTCCCACTCCGCACGCAGTGCCGGTTCGGTCATCACCATGGCGGTCACCTGGCCACCGTGGGTCGGCGGGCTGGAGTAATTGCGGCGCACGGTGGCCTTCAGCTGGCCCAGCACGCGGCCGGCTTCTTCGGCATCGTGGCACACCACCGACAGGCCGCCACAGCGCTCGCCGTAGAACGACAGGTTCTTGGAGAACGAGTTGCTGACAAAGAAGCTGACGCCGGCGGCGGTCATCGCGCGGATGGCGAACACGTCATCCTCCAGGCTGTCGCCGAAGCCCTGGTAGGCGATGTCCATGAACGGTAGCAGGTCACGCTGCTTCACCACCTCGATTACCTGCTCCCACTGCGCATTGGAGAGATCGACACCGGTCGGATTGTGGCAGCACGGGTGCAGCAACACGATGGTCTTGGCCGGCAGCGCCTGGAAGCAGGCGATCATCTCGTCGAACTTCACCCCGCCGGTAGCCGCGTCGTAGTACGGATAGTCGTGCACCACGAAGCCGGCGCCTTCGAACATGGCGCGGTGGTTGTCCCAGGTCGGGGCGCTGACCCACACTTCGCTGTCCGGGAAGTAGCGCTTGAGCAGGTCGCCGCCGATCTTCAGCGCGCCGGAGCCACCGATAGTCTGGATGGTGGCGATGCGGCCGGCGGTGACCGCCTCGTGGCCGGCACCCCACAGCAGCTGCTGTACTGCAGTGCGATAGTTGGCGGCGCCTTCCATCGGCTGGTAGGAGCGTGCGCCGGCGCTGGCCACGCGCGCGGCTTCGGCTTTCTGCACCGACGGCAGCAGCGGGATACGGCCTTCCTCATCGTAGTACAGGCCGATGCCGAGGTTGACTTTCGGATTGCGGGTGTCCTTGTTGAAGGTTTCAACCAGGGTCAGGATCGGGTCGCCGGCGTAGGCTTCGACATGCTGGAACATAGTTTTCCTGTTTCTCTCTTGTCTGGATCGGGTGGCAAACAAGCCATAAACCTAACATAAAGCCTGCTTTTTCACAGCATCGACACCAACAAGCCGCCAAATCCGCAGCAACATTGCAGCAAACCGCATTTCCCCGCCACTAAATTGCCAGCCACCCGCCAGGCTCTTACACCGCGATGGGCCACGCCTGCTCGGCCACCGCCACCTGCGCCAGCGCCGCCACCTCGCCCAGCACGATCACCGCCGGGCTGGCCAGACCGCTGCGCGCCACATCGGCGGCCAACGTTTGCAGGCGGGTGACAATGTGGCGCTGCTCCGCACAGCCCGCACGATGCACCACCGCCACCGGCAGGCTGGCGGCAAAGCCGGCGGCCATCAGCTCGCTGGCCAGCGCCTCGACATCGCTCATACCCATGTAACAGACCACGGTCAGCTGCGATGCCTCCAGCGCCTGCCAGTCCGGGCGCGAGCCGTCCACGGTGTGCGCGGTGACCAGCGCCACGCCGCGGGCGACGCTGCGGTGCGTCAGCGGCAGGCCCAGCGCCGGGCCGACGGCCAGGCCGGCGGTGATGCCGCCGACGGCCTCCACGTCCACGCCGCGCTCCGCCAGCCACGCCCACTCCTCGCCGCCGCGGCCGAAGATGAACGGGTCGCCGCCCTTCACCCGCGCCACGGTCTTGCCCTGCCGCGCGTAACGCGCCATCAGGCGCAGGATGAAGGCCTGCGGCGTCGACTTGCAGCCGCCGCGCTTGCCGACGTGCACGATGCGGGTGCCGGGCCGGGCAAAATCGAGAATGTCGCGGCCAACCAGATCATCCACCAGCCAAGTGTCACAGGACTGCAGCACGCGCAGCGCCTTCAAGGTCAGCAATTCCGCATCGCCGGGACCTGCGCCGATCAACCATACCTTGCCATTCATGATGTTTCCTTTGCGTGTGCGGCCTGTTAGCCCTGAACCATACCCGAAACAAAAAACCGTTTTAGACCGATGCTTTATAAGCAAATGACGTGCCTTGGGCTGCCGCTACGCCGCCACCATGCGCACCAGCTCCGGCACGCAGGAGCCGCAGCCGGTGCCGCAGCGCAGCTCGCGCTTCAGCCCGTCCACGTCCAGCCCCTTGGCGATGCCGGCGCAGATCGCGTCCTCGCGCACGCCTTCGCAGGAGCACACCACGCGCGAACGCACCGCGCCGCGCGCCTGCCCGGTCAGCAGCGCCGACAGGCTGTCCGGTGCCGCGCCGCCGTCCAGCCAGCTGCTCAGTGCCTCGTCGGCGCGCACGTCACCTGCCAGCACGAAACCCAGCGGCTGTTTCGCCTGCAGCCACACCCGGCGCAGGATGCCGCGCGCCGGATCGTCCAGCGCCGCCGACAGGCTGCCGGCCGGCTCCAGCACGCTGGCCAGCTGCTGCAGCACGGCGACGTCCGGTGCCTCGCTGGCGGCCAGCCGCAGCCGCAGTGCTTCCACGCCACCGAGCATCACCGGCACCGCCACCGCGTACGGGAACAGTGCGCGCACCGCGTCCAGCCGCGCCCGTGCCGCCAGCGCGTCGCCCTTCAGTAGCAGCGTGGCGCGCCACGGCAGCTTGGCCGCTTCCACCGCCACCGCGGCGTGCTTCAGCTCCGGCTGCCGCGACAGCGGATCGCCTACGCGGGTGGTCAGCGCGTTGATGCCCTGCCCGCCCAGCGCGGCACCACCCCAGTGCATCGGGATGAAGGCCACGCCGGGGCGCAGCTTGTCGTCGGCCACCACCGGCAGGTAGATCGCGCCGCGCTTGTTGCGCACCTTGACCAGGTCGCCGCTGGCAAGGCGCTGCCGCTGCAGGTCGCGCGGGTGCATCGCCAGCTGCGGCTCCTCCACGTGGCGGGTCAGCGTCGGCACCAGCGCGGTGCGGCTCATGGTGTGCCAGTGGTCGCGCAGGCGACCGGTGGTCAGCCGCAGCGGGAAGTGCGCCGACACCTTGTCGCTGACCGTGCGCCAGGCGACATCGACAAACTGTGCGCGGCCGTTAGCGGTGGCGAACACGCCATCGCCGTACAGCCGGGCGGTGCCGTGACCGTCGCGGAACGGCCACTGCTGCGGCCCGCGCTGCTCCAGCACCTCGTAGCTGAGCGCGCTGTAATCCAGATCGCGGCCGGCGGTGGTGGTGGCGTGCTCGGCGAATACCGCGGCGGCATCGACAAAGCCGAACGCCGGCAGCCGCTCCGGCGCCAGGCTTGCGGCCAACCTTTGCGCCACGTCGTCAGCGATGCGCCAGTCTTCGCGCGCCTGCCCCGGTGCCGGCAGCGCGGCGCGCACGCGGCTGATGCGGCGCTCGCTGTTGGTGACGGTGCCGTCCTTCTCCGGCCAGGTGGCGGCCGGCAGCACGATGTCGGCGTAGGCCAGCGTCTCGCTGCTGTTGAAGGCCTCCTGCACGATCACGCAGTCCACCTGTTCCAGCGCGGCGCGCACCAGCGCCTGCTCCGGCATCGACTGTGCCGGGTTGGTGCACACGATCCACAGCACCTTGATCTTGCCGGCGGCGGCGGCCTCGAACAGCTCCACCGCCGCCAGCCCCGGCGTGGCCGGCAACGCCGGCACGTTCCACAGCGCGGCCACTTCGGCGCGGTGCGCGGCATTGCCCGGCTCGCGGTGGCCGGGCAAGGCGGTGGCAAGGCCGCCGACCTCGCGCCCGCCCATGGCGTTGGGCTGGCCGGTCAGCGAGAACGGGCCGCAGCCGGGACGGCCGATATGGCCGGTGGCCAGATGCAGGTGGATCAGCGCCGCGTTCTTGTCGCTGCCGTTGCTGTACTGGTTCAGGCCCATGGTGTAGCAGGACAGCGTGGCCGCGCTTTGGGCGAACCAGCGCGCGGCGGTGACCAGATCCTGCTCGCTGATGCCGCACAGCTCGGCGGCGGCGCGCGGGGTGAATTCCTGCAGCCGCTGCTTGAGCACGGCAAAGCCTTCGGTGTGCTGCGCGATATAGTCGCGGTCGATCAGCTCTTCCCAGATCATCACGTTGAGCATGCCGTGGAACAGCGCCACGTCGGTGCCCGGCAACACCGGCAGGTACAGGTCGGCGATGCTGGCGGTGTCGGTGCGGCGCGGATCGACGACGATGATCTTCATTGCCGGATTGGCGGCCTTGGCGTCTTCCAGGCGGCGGAACAGCACCGGGTGGGCGAACGCCATATTGGAGCCGGCGATCAGCACGCACTCGGCGTGATCGAAGTCGTCGTAGCAAGCCGGCGGTGCGTCGGCACCCAGCGTCAGCTTGTAGCCGGTGACGGCGCTGGACATGCACAGCCGCGAGTTGGTATCGACGTTGTTGGTGCCGACCAGGCCGCGCGCCAGCTTGTTGAACAGGTAGTAGTCCTCGGTCAGCAGCTGGCCGGACAGGTAAAAACCGACCGCGTCCGGGCCGTGCTGACGGATGGCGTCGGCCAGCTTGCCGCTGACCGCTTCCAGCGCGCTGTCCCAGCTGACTTCCTGCGCCGGCTCGTCCTTGGCAAGGCGCAAGGTTGGCCGCAACAGCCGCGCCGACGGCCGGCCGGTGGTGTCGCCCAGCGTGCGGCCCTTGCTGCACAGGCGGCCGAAGTTGGCCGGGTGGGCGCCGTCGCCGGTCACCGCCAGCACGCGCGAACCGTCGGTGGAGATCTCGACGCCGCAGCCGGTGCCGCAATAGCAGCAGATGGAGGAGACGGTGTGGTGGTGTCCCGTTGTTTCAGTCATGTTCTAGTCTCCTTGCGGCCAACCTTGTTGATGCAATGCTCAGTCCAGCGCCAGAAAGATGGCGCCCGCTTCCAGCTTCACCGGAATGTGGCCGCTACAGCCCTCGTCCGGCGCGCAGGCCTGGCCGGTGGCCAGGTCGATGTTCCAGTTGTGCAGCGGGCAGGTCACGGTGCGGCCGGAGACGATGCCCTGCGACAGCGGCCCGCCCTTGTGCGGGCACTTGTCGACCAGCGCGAACACCTGGTTGTCGATGGTGCGGAAGATGGCGATGTCGTCGCCGTCGTCACGCTTCAGCACGCGGGCGCCCTGCGCCGGGATGTCGTTCAGCTGGCAGATGGTTTTCCAGTTGCGGCTCATGATGTGATCCTTTTGGTGGTGGCCACGGCGGCGCGCTGCTGCCGTGGCCGATGGACAAGTCGCCGGTTCAGGCGGTGACCGTTTCGATGCTCAACGCTTCAAACTCGTGGCGGGCGACGCCGCCCTTGGTGCGCTCCGCCCAAGGGTCCTGCTCGAAGGTCAGCGCGAACTTCAGCCGTGCGTACAGCTCGTTGCGGCCAGCCTCGTCGGCCAGCACCCGCTGCTTGATGTACTCCATGCCGACGCGGTGCAGGTAGTGCACGGTGCGTTCCAGATAGAACGCTTCCTCGCGGTACAGCTGCAGGAAGGCGCCGCTGTACACCATCACCTCGTCGTGCGTTTTCACCTTGCACAGGAACTCGGCCACCTCGGTCTTGATGCCGCCGTTGCCGCCGATGTACAGCTCCCAGCCGGAGTCGACGCCGATGATGCCCACGTCCTTGATGCCGGCCTCGGAGCAGTTGCGCGGGCAGCCGGATACCGCCAGCTTGACCTTGGCCGGGCTCCACATGCCGAACAGGTCGTGTTCCAGGTCGATGCCCATCTGCGTCGAATCCTGGGTGCCGAAGCGGCAGAACTCGCTGCCGACACAGGTTTTCACCGTGCGCAGGCTCTTGCCGTAGGCGTGGCCGGACGGCATGTCGAGGTCGGCCCACACCTTCGGCAGGTCTTCCTTCTTCACCCCCAGCAGGTCGATACGCTGGCCGCCGGTGACCTTCACCATCGGGATGTCGTACTTGTCGGCGACATCTGCGATGCGGCGCAGCTCGGACGGGTTGGTGACGCCGCCCCACATCCGCGGGATCACCGAGTAGGTGCCGTCCTTCTGGATGTTGGCGTGCACGCGTTCGTTGATGAAGCGCGACTGCGGATCGTCCTTCGCCTCGCCCGGCCAGCTGGAGATCAGGTAGTAGTTGATGGCCGGACGGCAGCTGCTGCAGCCGTCCACCGAGCGCCAGTCCAGTGCGGTGAAGGTGTCCGCCAGCGAGGTCAGGTGCTGTTCGCGGATCGCCTGCCGTACCTGGCCGTGGTTGAGATCGGTACAGCCGCAGATCGCCTTTTCCGATTTCGGCTTCACGTCGGCGGCGCCGCCGACGCAGTTGATCAGGATCTGCTCCACCAGGCCGGTGCAGGAGCCGCAGGAGCTGGCCGCCTTGGTGTGCTTTTTCACTTCATCAACCGTGAACAGGCCCTTTTCCTGGATCGCCTTGACGATGCTGCCCTTGCACACGCCGTTGCAGCCGCACACTTCGGCATCGTCGCTCATGCCCATCGCGCGGTTCTGGCCGGCGTGGCCGACGTCGCCGATGGCGCCCTCGCCCAGCATCAGCTGTTCGCGCATTTCGTGGATCGCGTGGCCTTCGCGGATCAGGCGGAAGTACCAGCCGCCGTCGGCGGTGTCGCCGTACAGGCAGGCGCCGACCAGCTTGTCGTCCTTGACGATCAGCTTCTTGTAGATGCCGCCGACCGGATCGGACAGCGTGATTTCCTCGTGGCCGTCGCCGCCCATGAAGTTGCCGGCGGAGAACAGGTCCACCCCAGTCACCTTCAGCTTGGTGCTGGTGGCCGCCGGCACGTAGCGGGCGATGCCGAAGTTGGCCAGGTGGTTGGCCACCACTTTCGCCATGTCGAACAGCGGTGCCACCAGGCCGTAGCTGACGCCGCGGTGGCTGACGCACTCGCCCACCGCGTACACGCGCGGGTCGAAGGTCTGCATGAAGTCGTTGACCACGATGCCGCGGTCGCAGTAGATGCCGCTCTGCTCCGCCAGGCTGAAGTTGGGGCGGATGCCGACCGCCATCACCACCAGATCGGCCGGCACTTCCTCGCCGTCCTTGAAGCGCACGCTGGCGACGCGGCCGCTGCTGCCGGCCACCAGCTCGGCGGTCTGCTTCTGCAGCAGGAAGGTCAGGCCGCGTTCCTGCAACGTGTCCTGCAGCATGGCGGCGGCGGTGCGATCCAGCTGGCGGTCGAGCAGCCATTCACCGAGGTGCACCACGGTCACCTTCATGCCGCGTGCGGCCAGGCCGTTGGCGGCTTCCAGCCCCAAGAGACCGCCGCCGATCACCACCGCGTGCTGATGATTGGTCGCGGCGTCGATCATGGTGTTGACGTCGTGGATGTCACGGAAGGTGACCACGCCGTCCAGCTCCTTGCCCGGCACCGGCAGGATGAAAGGATTGGAGCCGGTGGCCAGCAGCAGGCGGTCGTACTCGGCGGTGGTGCCGTCAGCGGCGCGCACGATGCGGCGGCCGCGGTCGATGTCCACCACTTCCTTGCCCAGATGCAGGGTGATGCCGTGCTCGGCGTACCAGTCGACGTCGTTGAGCATGATTTCCGGCAGCGTCTGCTCGCCGGTCAGCACCGGCGACAGCAGGATGCGGTTGTAGTTGGCGTACGGTTCGGCACCGAACACGGTGATGTCGTACAGCTCCGGGGTCAGCTTGAGCAGCTCTTCCAGCGTGCGCACCCCGGCCATGCCGTTGCCGACCATTACCAATTTGAGCTTCTTCATGGTGTTTCCTTTGTCTGATTTGCGACGCATTGCGCGGCGTCCTGCCTGCGCCGCCCGTCGTCATTGCCGTAGCGGTGCCGAAACGAAAAAAGGTCCGCCGGTGTGACTTGCGCCACGCCGAACGGACCTCATTGTCCCTGTCCCGGTCACCGCCATTGGCGACCCGGACAATCTGATTGTGCCTGTCTTAATGCAAAGGCCGTGCCAGCCCGCAAACCCCTGTTTTTGCGGCCAACCCTGGCCGTGGCCGCCCTGATTTGCCTGCCTATGGTGCACGGCAGCACCAAAAACAGGCAGCCGCCCCATCAATGCAACAACAGCGCGTACAGCAACAGCAGATTCAGCAGCAGCGAAACCAGCGCCAGCGTGCGCCACAGCCGCAGCGGCGCCCGCTCCGCCCACGGCACGCGCTGCAGGCGGCGCTGCGGCACGCTGTCGCCGCGCTCCAGCGCCAGCTGCATTTCCTCGGAAGTCTCGAAGCGCTGCCCCGGCTCGCGTGCCACCGCCTTCAGCAGCAGGTTGTCCAGCCACAGCGGCACGTCCGGACGCTGGCGCGACGCCGGCTGCGGCGCGTCGAAATGCGGGTTCTGGAACGCCTCGATCTCGCCGTAGGGATAGCGGCCGGTCAGCAGCTGGTAGAGGGTGACGCCGGCGGCGTACAGGTCGCTGCTGCTGCTCGCCTTACCACCGGCGAAGCGCTCCGGTGCCATGTAGCTGGCGGTGCCGGGGCCGGGGCCGTCGTGCTCCGGCGTCAGCCCGGCACAGTAGGCGACGCCGAGGTCGAGCAGCCGCAGCTGACCGTCACGACCGAGGTGCACGTTGTCCGGTTTGATGTCGCGGTGCACGATGCCGAGGCGGTGCAGCGCCGACATCGCACGGCACAGCGCGAGGCCGATGGCGACCACCTCGCTGATGCCGAAACGCTGCTGCGCCAGCCTTGCGGCCAACGTTTCGCCGTCGTGCCAGCGCTGCAGGTAGTACAGGTGCTGGCGTTCGACGCCGGTGGCGACCTCGGCAAAGTACGGCGAGCTGATGCGTTTCTGCAGCCACTCCTCCACCAGCAGCGCCTGCTCCGCGCCCTGGTCGCCGGCCAGCAGCGGCGGCAGCGTCTTCAGTACCCAGTGCCGTCCGGCGGCGTCGGCGACGCGATAGGCCAGCCCGCCGGGCGAGGCGTGCAGGCTGGCCACCACCGTCAGCCCCTCGAACGGCTGGCCGTCGCGCAGTTTCGGCGGCAGCGGCAGGCTGTTAGCGCGCGCCAGCTCGTCGGCCAGTGCGCCCTGCGGCAGCGCCTCCACCCGCAGCACCAGCGCCGACAGGTTGTCCTGCGCGCCGGCGGCCAGCGCCGTCTCGCACAGCACGCTGGCGGCGCGCTGCACGTCCAGATGCAGGTGCAGGATCTCGTCGATGCGCTTGTCGCCCAGCGCCTGCCACACGCCGTCGCACAGCAGCACGAACACGTCACCGGCGTGCAGGTCGCCGTCGCAGAAATCCGGCATCACGTGCTCGTCCAGCCCCATGCCGCGCTTGAGCACGTGCGACAACGACGCCTCCTCCCACACGTGATCGACGGTCAGCTGCGTCAGCCGGCCCTGGCTTAATCGGTAGACGCGGCAGTCGCCGACGTGGGCAACGGTGTAGCGGTGGCCGCGCAGCACCAGCGCCGACAGCGTCGCCACCAGCGGCTTGCCCTGCGAGCGCAGCCAGCGGTTGTGCGCCGCCAGCAGCCGGTCCAGCGCCGACGACACCGCCCACGTTTCCGGCGTGGCGTAGTAGTCGGCGCACACCGCGCGGATGGTGGACTGCGCCGCCAGGCGGCCGTCGGCACAGCCGGAGACGCCGTCGGCCAGCGCGAACAGCGCGCCCTTGCTGGTCAGCAGCCCGTCCTGCGGCACGCTCCAGCCCAGCGCGTCCTCGTTGCGTTCACGGCGGCCGGCGTCACTGGCGTGGCCGACGGCAAGTTGCAAGCTCATGGTGCTTCCCTGCTAGAAATAATGCCCGCTTGAAGATGATGCCGTGCTCCAGCACGGCGTAACGGGGCGGGATCCGTGATCCCGCCCCGCTGATGGCTAGTGGTTGCCGCTTATACCCGCGCCGCGGTCACGTTGCTGGCGCCCCAGGTGGTGCGCCAGCGCAGTTTCACGCCGTGCAGGCCGATCCACGCCACCACGCCGAGGCTGGCGAACAGCCACAGCCCGAGCTGGTAGTTGCCGGTGTGCTGCTTGACGAGGCCGAGACCGGCGGCGAGCAGGAAGCCGCCGATGCCGCCGGCCATGCCGATCAGGCCGGTCATCACCCCGATTTCCTTGCGGAAGCGCTGCGGCACCAGCTGGAACACCGCGCCGTTGCCGCTGCCCAGTGCCAGCATCGCACCGACAAACAGCGCCAGCGCCACGTTGACCTGCGGCAGGTTGAAGCCGACCACCGCGATCAGCAGCGCCGCCGCGGTGTACATCACCAGCAGGGTGCGGATGCCGCCGATACGGTCGGCCAGCGCGCCGCCCAGCGGCCGCATCAGCGAGCCGGCAAACACGCAGGCGGCGGTGTAGTAGCCGGCGGTGACGGCGTTCAGGCCGTACTGGTCATGGAAGTAGCCCGGCAGCGCGCTGGCGAGGCCGGCAAAGCCGCCGAAGGTGACACAGTAGAAGAACATGAACCACCAGCTGTCCTTGTCGCCCAGCACGCGCAGGTAGTCGGCCAGCGCTTTGGGCTTGGGGCGCTGCGGCGCGTTCTTGGCAAACAGGCAGAACAGCACGAACACCACCCCCAGCGGCAGCACCGCGAGGCCGAACACGTTTTCCCAACCATAGAGTGCGGCCAACGTTGGCGCCAAGAGCGCGGCAAACACGGTACCGGAGTTGCCGGCACCGGCGATGCCCATCGCCTTGCCCTGGTGCTCGGGCGGATACCACTGCGACGCCAGCGGCAGCGACACCGCGAAGGCGGCACCGGCGACGCCGAGGAACACCCCCAGCAGCAACGCCTGTGACAGCGACTGGATGCCGTGCAGCCAGGCAAAGCCCAGCGCCAGCATCACCACCACCTGGCCGAGGATGCCGGCGAATTTCGGTGAGAAGCGGTCCACCAGCAGGCCCATGCCGAAGCGCAGCAGGGCACCGGCCAGGATCGGCGTCGCCACCATCAGCCCACGCTGCTGCGCCGACAGCTGCAAGGCCTCGGCGATCTGGATCGCCAAGGGCCCGAGGATGTACCACACCATGAAGCTGAGGTCGAAATAGAGGAACGACACCAGCAGTGTCGGGGTATGGCCTGCCTTCCAGAAGTCCTTGCTCATTGTCTTGTTCCTTGAAAGATGTCCGTGATCGATCAGGCGGCGCGCCGGGGGCGCCGCGGCGGTCCGTGCCGCAAAAAAGCAAAGAGGCCCGTTGCCCGCGGTATCGCACCACGCGCAACGGACCTCTTTGTCCAAGCCCGCATCGCCGCCATTGGCAACCGGGACAATCATCTGCAGCGCTATCACAGCAAGCGCCGTGCCAGCCAGACAGCGCAGTTTGGCCGCCAAAATGCCGGTTTTGCCGCCGCCGGCGCCTGCCGATGGTGCACAGCAGCACCAAAAGCAGGCGCCGCCCCGGCTGCGGCCAACCTTGCGCCTGCGCCGCCATGAAAAAACCGGGCCAACGGCCCGGTGTCAACAACGTGTCGCCACGTCAGGGGATGCAAGAGGGTGTGCCCGGTCAGGCTGCCTCTTTGCGGTGTTTCTGGTACAGGAAATCCAGCACCGCGCCGCGATAGCGGTGGTAGTCGGCGTCGCCCGCCAGCGCCAGCCGGTTGCGCGGCCGTGGCAGCTGCACTTCCAGGATCTCGCCGACGGTGGCCGCCGGGCCGTTGGTCATCATCACGATGCGGTCGGACAGCAGCACCGCCTCGTCCACGTCGTGGGTCACCATCACCACGGTACTGCCGGTGGCATCGACGATCTTCACCATCTCGTCCTGCAGGTTGGCGCGGGTCAGCGCGTCCAGCGCGCCGAACGGCTCGTCCATCAGCAGCACCTTCGGCTCCATCGCCAGCGCGCGGGCGATGCCGACCCGCTGCTTCATGCCGCCGGAGATCTCGTGCGGGTGCTTGTCGCGGGCATGGCCCAGCCCCACCAGCGCCAGCGCGGCGTCGGTGCGCGCGGCCAGCTGCGCCTTGCTCTCTTTGGCGCCGAACACGCGCTCCACCGCCAGCAGGATGTTGCCGTAGCAGGACAGCCACGGCAGCAGGCTGTGGTTCTGGAACACCACCGCGCGCTCGGGGCCGGGGCCGTCGATCTCGCGACCGTTGCACAGCGCGATGCCGTCGGACGGCTCCAGCAAGCCGGCGATGATGTTGAGCACCGTGGACTTGCCGCAGCCGGAGTGGCCGATCAGCGACACCACTTCGCCCTGGCGGATGGTGAGGTTGATATCCTGCAGCGCGACGAAGCGGCCTTTCTTGGTATCGAAGTGCTTTTGCACGTTTTCCAGCTCGACGAAGCGTTCCATGTCACTCTCCCTGTCCGAAGCTGGCCTTCTTCGCCAGCCATACCAGTGCCTGTTCCAGCGCCAGCCCCACCAGACCGACCACGAAGATGGCGATCAGGATGTGCTCCACATTCAGGTTGTTCCATTCGTCCCACACCCAGAAGCCCAGCCCCACGCCGCCGGTGAGCATCTCCGCCGCCACGATCACCAGCCAGGCGGTGCCGATCGCCAGCCGCACGCCGGTGAGCATGTGCGGCAGCACCGCCGGCAGCAGGATGACGCTGAACACCTTCCACTCCGACAGCCGCAGCACGCGTGCCACGTTCAGGTAATCCTGCGGCACCGCGCGCACGCCGGCGGCGGTGTTGAGGATCATCGGCCAGATGCTGGAGATGAAGATCACCCAGATCGACGCCGGACTGGCGGCCTTGAACACCAAGAGGCCGATCGGCAGCCACGCCAGCGGCGACACCGGGCGCAGCAGGCTGATCACCGGCGCCGTCATCCGCGACAGGAAATCGAAGCGGCCGATCATGAAGCCCAGCGGAATGCCGACCACGGCGGCAAGGCCGAAACCGACGCCGACGCGGCCCAGCGACATCAGGATGTTCCAGCCTATGCCCTGGTCGTTGGGGCCATTCTGGTAGAACGGATCGGCGAACAGCTCGGTGGCCGACGCCCAGGTGCTGACCGGCCCCGGCAGGCTGCCGCGGCTGACCTGCGACACCAGCGACCACAGCAGCACGAAGGCGATCAGCCCCAGCAGCGGCGGCACCAGCCAGCGGATGAAGCGCACCAGCGGTTGCAGCGACGGCGGCGCCGCGGCGAGCAGGGTCTTGCGCTTGCGCGGGCGGGCGCTGCGCGCAGCGGTGGCGACCGGGCCTGCGGCCAACGTTGGCGAGAAAGTTTCGGCAGTACTCATGATGTCGCTCCTCAGGCCTTGATCTTGAAGCTGGCGGCGTAGGCAGCCGGGTTCTTGCCGTCCCACACCACGCCGTCAATCAGCTTGCTGGCACGCATGTCGCTGGCCGGCAGCGCCACCCTGGCCATCGCCGCCGCGTCCTTGTAGATGGCGATCTGGTTGATCTGCTTCGCCACCGCCAGGTAGTCGGGGTCGGTCTTCAGCAAGCCCCAGCGCTTGTGCTGGGTGAGGAACCACATGCCGTCGGACAGGTAGGGGAAGTTGACCTTGCCGCCGTCGAAGAACTTCATCAGTTTCGGGTCCTGCCACTTCTTGCCGAGGCCATCCTCGTAGGCACCGGCAAAGCGGCCGGCGATCACCGCTTCCGGCGCATTGACGTAGGCCTTCTCTGCAATCAGCCTGGCGACGCTGGCGCGGTTCTTCACCTCGTCGATGTAGCGCGAGGCGTCCAGCAGTGCCGCCACCAGTGCGCGCGCGGTATTGGGGTACTTCTTCACCCACTCGCCGGTGGTGCCGAGCACCTTTTCCGGGTGATCCGGCCAGATCTGCTGCGTGGTGGCCACCGAGAAGCCGATGCCGTCGGCGATGGCGCGCGCGTTCCACGGCTCGCCGACACAGTAACCGTCCATATTGTCGACGCGCATATTGGCCACCATCTGCGGCGGCGGCACCACGATAGTTTTTACATCCGACAGCGGATTGACGCCGTGCGCCGCCAGCCAGTAGTACAGCCACATGGCGTGGGTGCCGGTGGGGAAGGTCTGCGCGAAGGTGTACTCACGCGGCTCGGCCTTGATCAGTTTCGCCAGCGCCGGGCCGCTGGTGGCGCCCTTCTCCTTCAGCTGGTTGGAGAGCGTGATGCCCTGCCCGTTCTGGTTCAGCGTCATCAGCACCGCCATGTCCTTCTTCGGGCCGCCGATGCCCAGGTGCACGCCGTAGATCATGCCGTACAGCGCGTGCGAGGCGTCCAGCTCGCCGTTGACCAGCTTGTCGCGCACCGCGGCCCAGCTAGCCTCCTTCGACGGCACGATGGTGATGCCGTACTTCTTGTCGAAGCCCAGCTTCGACGCGACGATCACCGAGGCGCAGTCGGTCAGCGGGATGAAACCGACTTTGACTTCGGTCTTTTCGGGTTTGCCGGTGGCCGCGGCAAAGGCGGAGGTGGCAAAGCCGGCAGGCAAGGCGGTTGAGGCCATCAGTGACAAGGCTCCCTTGAGGAAGTCGCGGCGTTCGTTGCCCGCCGCATGCGGGTGGAGATCGAGTTCGTGACGCTTTTCCATGTGCTGCTCCCAGAGTGAGTGGACTGCAAGTGCAAAAGAAAAAGCGCCCGTCACCCCTTCACTCAGAAAGGGCAACGGACGCCGTTGTCCGTATTACCAGGCCTGCGCCGCCGTTGGCACCTTCCTGCTAGTGTGACGCGTCTTCGCGTCTCGCCATTCATTTAGCAAGGGCCATGCCAGACATCAATTCATTGTTTTTAATGGATTTTTTATTTGGCGGCAGTTTTTTTGCACTGCAACAGCACGGCGCGGCACCAACCCGATACCGGCGCTGCACCATCAGCGCCGTCCCAGAATGCAAAAGGCCGCAACAGCATGCCTGTTGCGGCCAACCTTGCCCGACAGCGGCGGGCGGTTCAGCTTTTCAGCCACTCCGCCAAGCTGATGATCTCCTGCGCCACCTCGGCCAGCTTCTTCTGCTGCTTCATCGCCCGTTCGCGCAGCTGCTTGTAGGCGGTCGCCTCGTCCAGCCCCTTCATCTCCATCAGCAGGCCCTTGGCCTTTTCCACCACCTTGCGGTCGGCCAGCTGCTTTTGCGCGTCGGCCAGCTCGGCGCGGCGCGACACGTCGATCTGGTGACGCTCGATCGCCACCTCCAGCAGCGGCTGGATGCGGCTGCTTTCCACGTCGCCGACCACATAGGCGGCGACGCCGGCGCTGAGCGCGGCGCGGATGGTGTCGCGGCTGCCGTCATCGGTGAACATCACCACCGGCCGCTCGCTCTGCGCGCCCATCACGCACACCTGCTCCAGCATGTCGCGCGATGGTGCATCGCTATCGATCAGCACCACGTCCGGACGCGCCGCCGCCAGCACGTCGGCCAGATGCAGGTTCGCCTCCACCTCGGCCACCACGCGCACGCCAGCCTGCTCCAGCAGCGTCCGCAACGACGCGGCCTTGCCGGAACCGTCTTTCACCAGCATGACTGTCAGCACCTTGGATCTCCCTTTTAATTTGTTATTGCACCGGAGCGCAGCAATTGCCATGCCATGTACTGACAGCACGCTGGCAGCAGATCGCCATTACAATGCCGTCATGAACGGCAAACACAGGAATCCGCCACCATGACCACCCTGCAACGCTGCGGCTGGTGCAGCGACGACCCACTGTACATCGCCTACCACGACACCGAATGGGGACAACCGGTACACGACGACCGCAAGCTGTTCGAGATGCTGGTGCTGGA
This sequence comes from Vogesella indigofera, assembly GCF_028548395.1. Lineage (NCBI taxonomy): Bacteria > Pseudomonadati > Pseudomonadota > Betaproteobacteria > Neisseriales > Chromobacteriaceae > Vogesella > Vogesella indigofera. The sequence goes on from NZ_JAQQLA010000003.1 coordinate 701,011, forward strand.
AGGCGCCCAGGCCGGGCTGTCGTGGATCACTATCCTGCGCAAGCGCGACAACTACCGCCGCGCCTTCCACCACTTCGATCCGCAGCGGGTGGCGGCGATGGACGAGGCCGACGTCGAGCGGCTGCTGCAGGATGCCGGCATCGTGCGCAACCGGCTGAAGATCAACAGCGCAATCCGCAACGCCCGCGTTTTTCTTGCAATGCAGCAAAAACATGGCAGCTTTGCACGCTGGTTGTGGGATCATGTCGACGGCCAGCCGCTGCAAAACCGATGGGCCAGCCTGGGCGAATGCCCGGCCAGCACCGAATTGTCCGACCGCATCAGCAAGGCACTGAAAAAGGAAGGTATGAATTTTGTCGGCAGCACGGTGATCTACGCCTTCCTGCAGGCCACCGGCGTGGTCAACGACCATCTCTGCAACTGCCCGCAGCACCCGCAACACCGCCAGCACGACGCGTAACACCCGAACACCCCGGCGGCCGCCACGCCGCCGGCCGCCCGACCCAGACTCTTCTTCCTGTTGCTGCGCACTTGGCGCGATAAGTTGATCAGTGCCGATCCCTCTATCGCCCGAAAGTGCCCATGCCCGGCTATCAGGTCAAATTCGAATCCGTGCTCATCGGAGACACCCGCTATCCCATCCGCTCGCTGCTGGATGGCAACCAGTACCACGATCCCGACGGCGCCGCCGCCGCGGCCGGCATTCCGGAAGCAGCGTGGCCGCTGTTCGGGCTGGTGTGGCCGTCGGCACGCATCATGGCCGACGCCATGCTCAGCAAGAACATCTGCGGCAAGCGCATCCTGGAAGTCGGCTGCGGCCTGGGGCTGGCCAGCCTGGTGCTGCAGCAGCGCGGCGGCGACATCACCGCCAGCGACTGCCACCCGCTGACCGACAGCTTCCTGCAGCACAACGCGCAGCGCTGCGGCCTGCCGGCGGTGCCGTACCAGAACGGTAACTGGGGCACCGCCAATCCGGCGCTGGGCAAGTTCGACCTGATCATCGGCAGCGACCTGCTCTACGACCGCGAGCTGCCGTCGCAGCTGGCCGGCTTTCTCGACCGCCACTGCGCCGATAACGCCGAGGTGATCGTGCTCGACCCCGGCCGCGGCAACAAGAATGCGTTCACCCGCGCGATGCAGGCACGCGGCTACCGCTTCAGCGAGCGCGCGGCGGCACGGCAGCAGAACAGCGGCGAGGCCTACAAGGGCCACTTCCTGACCTACACCCGCGGCCGCATCGACAGCTGAACGCCTGCGGCCAACGTTGGCCGCAGCCGGCAGCGGCGCACCAGATCGGCGCAGCGGCACGTTCCCGGTCATGGCACTGCACCACGGCAGCGCGGCCGGCGCAGCATTATTTATCGAAACAATGGCCTGATTCTTGCTGCAACACGGCATCCCCCTCCGCTGACAGGATCGCCATGACTGCACCAAGTCCTACCATGTCCCTGAGTCGCAAAGAACAACACTGGCTGCCGTGGTTTGGCTGCACCGGCAAGCTGGCCATGCGCTGGAGCTGCCTGCTCAACCGCCACCGCCACGACGCGATGGCGCAGATTTTCGGCAGCCTGGCCGCCAACCGCGTCGACATCCTGCAGCGCTGGGCCACCGAGCAATGGGCGCAGCTGGAGACGCTGGCGCAACAGTGCCGCAGCAGCGCGCAGCCGCAGGCGCTACTGGCGCGGCGCAAGCAGCTGGCGCCGGACTTCTCCGAACTGTTCATCGTCGACGCCGGCGGCGTGGTGCTGGCCTCCACCGCCGCGCAGCGTTGCGGCCAACGTTTGTCCCAGGGCGCGGCGCTGCAGCGCGGCCTGCGCCAGCGTTTCCTGCACGGCCCCTACAACGACCCCGTCACCGAACAGCTGGGGCCGTCCACCTCGCGCTTTCACGACGAAGTGACGCTGATGTTCTACCTGCCGCTGGACGATGGCAGCCGCTGCCTGTGCGGGCGGGTGCCCAACGACGTGATCGGCGACCTGATCCAGCGCGAGGCCGGGCACATCTTCCGTGACTCCGGCGACAACTACCTGTTCATGGCCAGGCCGGTGTTCGATCCCGGTGTGGTGCCGGGCACCGCGCTGTCGCGTTCGCGCTTCGAGGACAAGACCTTCAGCCTCGGCGACAACCTGAAGGACGGTGTCGCCACCCCGTTCGGCAGCGTGCGGGTGCAGAAGCACACCGAGCTGGAGCTGCGCTTCAACGACCCGTCCAGCGGCCAGCTGCACCCCGGCGTGCGCGAAACCATACGCTGCGGCGAAAACACCTTCGTCGGCTATCCCGGCTACGCCGACTACCGCTACATACCGGTGGTCGGCCGCGGCGTCACCTTCCGCCTGCCCGGCAGCGACGACACCTGGGGCATGATGTGCGAGGCCGATCTGGAAGAGGTATACCGCAGCCGGCCGCTGGGCTACCGCCTGACGCGTCTGTACCTGCTGACCGCCATTCCCGCCGGCCTTGCCGGCTGGGCCATCGACCACTTTGCCGGGCTGCCGGCGGCGCTGTCGCTGCCGGTGTTCTGGATCATGCAGGCACTGGGGGTGCTGGCGTTCTACCACCTGGGCGCCAAGCAGCTGACCGGGCGCGTCACCTCGCTGATCCGCGCCATCCGCAGCATCGCCGAGGGTGGCGGCGACCTGCGCCAGCGCCTGGCGCTGGACAGCCGCAAGCCGGACGAGCTGTCGACGCTGGCCAGCTGGTTCAACAGCTTCATCGACAAGCTGGAAGGCACCATCCGCCAGGTGGTACACGCCTCGCACGAGATCGGCATCGCCAACCAGCAGCTGCAGGGCAGCCGCCACGACACCCGCGACAGCGTGATGGGGGTGGTCGAGCGCATGGCGGAGATGCGCCCGCTGCTGGGCCAGCAACAGCAGCAGATCGACCACGCCAGCGACAGCGCCGCCAGCATCCTGCAGCGCATGGAAGCGCTGGCGCAGGGCAGCACGCAGCAGGTGGCGCTGATCCGCGAGCGCTCGCAGGGCATCCGCGAGTCGGTGCTCGGCTCGTCGCAGACCCTGCAACAGCTGCAGGCCAGCGCCAGCGAGATCGGCAAGATCGTGGCGGTGATCCGCGACATCGCCGACCAGACCAACCTGCTGGCGCTGAACGCGGCGATCGAGGCGGCGCGCGCCGGCGAATCCGGCCGCGGCTTCGCCGTGGTCGCCGACGAGGTGCGCAAGCTGGCCGACCGCACCGCCAGCGCCACGCTGCAAATCGGCGGCATGATCAGCGGCATCCAGCAGCAGGCGGCCGGCGCCGTCAGCAGCATGGGCAGCGGCATGAGCAAGATGGAAGACGGCCTGAAACTGGCCGAGGACGCCGCCCACGACAACGGCGACGCGCAGCAGCTGATCGCCACCCTGATCACCGCCATCGACGGCATCGCCAGCGCCAGCCGCGGTTATGGTGACAAGGTGCAGCACGTCGACGGCGCCACGCAAAACATCCGCAGCGTGCTGCTGCAAAGCGAGCACAGCGCCGAGCAGACCGCCGCCGCCAGCCAGCGCCTGGCCGCGCTGATGCAGCAGTTCAAGGTCGCCTGAGCAAGCCAGCAATTGAGCACGCCAGTAATGCGGCAGGCCACACCCGGCCACCCGCAACAGCTGCCGACCCGATCGGTCATGCAGCCAGCACCCGCCGGCCCACCTCACCGGCACCGCATCCGCCAAGGTTGGCCGCAAGCGATCCCGCGCCAGCCTGACCCCAGCAGTACCCGCCAGCAGCAGACGCCATGAAAAAACCCGCCGATGAGGCGGGTTTTTTCATGGGCGGGTGTGGCACACGGCCGGCCTTGCGGCCAACCTTGGCGAGCCGGCACCCCTTACATCGCTTCCAGCACCGCGATGCCGAGCAGGCCGAGGCCGGTTTTCAGCGTCTTGCCGGTCAGCGCCGCCAGCTGCAGGCGGCTGTGGCGCACCTCGCCCTCGCTCTTCAGGATCGGGCAGGCTTCGTAGAAGCGCGAGAACAGCGTCGCCACGCTGTACAGATAGCTGCACAGGTGGTGCGGCTGGCTGCCTTCGGCCACGGTGGACAGCACGTCCTCGAACTGCGACAGCGCCACCGCCAGCTGCTTCTCCGCCGCTTCGCTGATGACGATGGCGGCCGCCGGGTTGTAGTCCTCGGCCTTGCGCAGCACGCTCTGCACGCGGGTGTAGGCGTACTGCAGGTAGGGCGCGGTATTGCCCTCGAAGCTGAGCATCGCGTCCCAGTCGAAGATGTAGTCGGTGTTGCGGCTCTTGGACAGGTCGGCGTACTTCAGCGCGCCGATGCCGACCGCCTCGGCGATCTGGCGGCGTTCGCTTTCCGCCATCTCCGGGCTCTTGCCGCTCACCAGCAGGTAGGCGCGCTCGATGGCCTCGTCCAGCAGGTCGACCAGCTTCACGCTGTCGCCGGAACGGGTTTTCAGCGGTTTGCCGTCCGGGCCCATGATGGTGCCGTGGCCGATGTGCTCGAACTGCGCGTCGGCGCGCAGGAAGCCGGCCTTGCGCGCGGTAGTGAACAGCTGCTGAAAGTGCAGGCTCTGCCGCGAGTCGACCACGTACAGGCAGCGGTCCAGCCCGAGCTGGCGGGTACGGAAACGGATCGCTCCCAGATCGGTGGTGGCGTACAGATAGCCACCGCCCTGTTTCTGCACGATGTAGGCCGCCGGCTCGCCTTCCTTGTTCTTGAACTCGTCGAGGAACACCACCTGGGCACCCTGGCTCTCGGTCAGCAGCCCCTGCTGGCGCAGCTCTTCCACCAGCACCGGCAGGTCGTCGTTGTAGAAGCTTTCGCCGCGCACGTCGTCGTCGGTCAGCAGCAGGCCCAGCTTGCGGTAGATGGCATTGCAGTGTGCCAGCGACAGCTTGACGAACTGTTGCCACAGCGCCAGCACCTCGGCGTCGCCGGACTGCAGGCGCACCACGTAGTCGCGCGCCAGGTCGGCAAACGCCGGATCCTCGTCGAAGCGTTTCTTGGAGTGCTTGTAGAACACGTCCAGGTCCTTCAGCTCCAGCTCCGCCTCGCCGGCGGCGCGCGATTCCACCATGTGCGCCACCAGCATGCCGAACTGGGTGCCCCAGTCGCCGACGTGGTTCTGGCGAATGACGTCATGACCGATGAAGCTGTTCACCCGCACCAGCGCGTCGCCAATGATGCCGCCACGCAGGTGGCCGATGTGCATTTCCTTGGCCAGGTTGACCGACGAGTACTCGACCATCACCTTTTGCGGCGCCGGCTTGCTGATACCCAGCGCGTCGTCGTGCAGCGCGGTCTGCAGGCGGGCGGCGACATAGGCCGGCTCGAGGTGGATGTTGATGAAGCCGGGACCGGCGATCTCGATCTTGCTGGCGATACCGGCCAGGTCCAGCTTGGCCACCACCTGCTCCGCCAGCGCGCGCGGGTTGGTCTTCAGCGCCTTGGCCGCGCCCATCACGCCGTTGGCCTGATAGTCGCCGAATTCCGGCTTGGAGGCGGTCTGGATGGCAGCATTGGCGCCCTCGACGCCGACGGCGGCCAGCGCGGCCACCACACGGTCATTGATCAGTTGCTGAATGGTCATATCGGTCCTGAAAAATCAAAGGCCGGACGCAAGGGGCGCCCGGCTGGGATGCAATACACAAATTGTACGGGCTAACCGTGGCTGCGGCCAACCTTTGCACCACCAAGGTTGGCCGCAACGGCGGGGATACGGCTCAGAACAGGCGCGCCAGCAGCGCCTTCTCCATGCCGGCCATGCCGGGGATCTTCACCTTCACGCCGTTGCCCGGCGCCACGCTGGCGGCTTCGCCATTGCGGGTCATCGCGGTGAGTTCCACGGTGCGATTGCCGCTCGGGTGGATGATTTCCACGCGGTCGCCGACGGCGAAGCGGTTTTTCACGTCGATCAGCGCCCAGCCGTCGGCGTCCACTTCCACCACGTCGCCGACGTACTGGCTCTGCTTGGCAATGGAATGGCCAGACAGGTAGTTCTGGTGCTCCTGCGTCTGGTGACGCTCAAGGAAGCCCGGGGTGTAGCCGCGGTTGGCCAGGCCTTCCAGCTCGGCCAGCAGGCTGTAGTCGAACGGGCGGCCGGCCACGGCGTCGTCGATGGCGCGGCGGTAGGTCTGCGCGGTGCGCGCCACGTAGTACAGGCTCTTGGTGCGGCCTTCGATCTTCAGCGAATCCACGCCGATCTTCACCAGCTTCTCCACCTGCTCCACCGCGCGCAGGTCCTTGGAGTTCATGATGTAAGTGCCGTGCTCGTCCTCGATGATCGGCATCATCTCACCTGGGCGGTTGGCTTCCTCGATCAAATAGGTCTTGTCGGCCAGCGGGTGGCGTTCTTGCCCGCCACAGGACGAGAAATTCTGGTTGGCTTCTTCCAGCGCCTTGCCGAAGTCGAAGTCGATCTTCTGCGGCTTCACGTCGCCGGCGTCGTCGCCCTGGGTGTCGTGCACCTTGTAGTCCCAGCGGCAGGCGTTGGTACAGGTACCCTGGTTTGGGTCGCGGTGGTTGAAGTAGCCGGACAGCAGGCAGCGGCCGGAGTAGGCAATGCACAGCGCGCCGTGCACGAACACTTCCAGCTCCATGTCCGGGCACTGCTGGCGGATCTCGGCGATCTCGTCGAGGGACAGCTCGCGCGACAGGATGATGCGCTCCACGCCCATCTTCTGCCAGAACTTCACCCCCATGTAGTTGGTGGTATTGGCCTGTACCGACAGGTGGATGGGCACGTGCGGCCAACGTTCGCGCACCATCATGATCAGGCCGGGGTCGGCCATGATCAGCGCGTCCGGCTTCATCTCGATCACCGGCTCCATGTCCGACATGTAGGTCTTGATCTTGCTGTTGTGCGGCAGGATGTTGCTGGCCACGAACAGCTTCTTGCCGCGGGCGTGCGCTTCTTCGATGCCGATACGCAGCTCTTCCAGCTTGAAATCATTGTTGCGCGCGCGCAGCGAGTAGCGCGGCTGGCCGGCGTACACCGCATCGGCACCAAAATCGTAGGCGGCACGCATCTTGTCCAGCGTGCCGGCAGGCAGTAGCAGCTCGGGAGCTTTCATCGGGGAGGCTTCTTCAGTGGTTCAGTGCAACAGACAGGACATCGGCAGTGGCGCGAGGTCGGGCTCGACAAAAGCCCGGCGCGCGATGTCGTCGTTGAGTTTGTGTTCGGAATAGTGCTGCCGCAGCAGCGCCGGCAGGCCGTCGAGCAGGTCGGGGTTGGCCGCAACAAAATCCTGCCAGTTGCCCAGGCACTCCGGCATGGTGTCGAGACGGTCGTAGACCAGCGTCAGGCTGGCCATGGTCAGCGTGTGGTGGTACTTCTCCGCCGCACCTTGTGCCATCGCGTAGCGCGACAACGCGCGCGCGCAGCGGGCCGCCGCCTCGCGTGCCGGATAAAACTGGCGGTACGACCACGCCGCCAGCAGGTGCGCGCGATGATTGAACTCGGCCGCTGGCAGGGTGTTGCTTTCCAGCTGCAGCAGAAACGCCTGTGCATCCATGTTTGATTGTCCCGGAGTCAAGCCAAAGCAAAAGGCCCCGCGACGGAGCCTTTTGATGAATTTTTTGTTGCGCTGCGATTATGCGCGCCGCCCTGCGCAGCGTCAAGCTGGCCACACGGCGTAGTGACAGCATCAAGTTACTGTTTTTGTAGCATTTTTAGCGCTTTCCACTACGCATCAGCGCCAGCAGGCCCAGCATCTGGCCAGCCACGCCCAGCACCATCAGCACGATGGATAGCAGCAGCAGCGGCACATTGCCGGCCGCCGCTTGTTGCAGCGCAGAAGCCAGCACGAACAGCAGGCTGCCGATGATCATGCAGCCGATGGCCAGCGGCCGTCGTGCGCACAGGTGACGAAACAGTTGTTGCAGCATGGCATTACGCTCCGGCTGAAAGGCGCCGCCGGGTGACGGCAAAGTCTTCCAGCATCGCCAGTTCGAAATCACTGAAGCCCGCCGCCCGGCGCGCCTCCCAATTGTAAGCACCGCGCAGGTTATCGACTTCGTAGTCGATCAGCAACTGGCGGAAGCAGGCCAGCGGTTCGATGCCGCGCGCGTCGCACAGCGTGGTGAACCAGTAGTTGCCGATCTGCACGTGACCGATCTCGTCCTCGAAGATCTGGTCGAGGATGGCCACCGTCGCGGCATCACCCAGCGCCGCCAGCTTTTTCTGGATCGGTGGCACCGCATCGAGGCCGCGCGCCTCCAGCACCCGCGGCACCAGCGCCATGCGCACCATCACGTCGTGGTCGGTGTCCACCGCCATCTGCCACAGGCTGTTGTGGCCGACAAAATCGCCGTAGTCGAAACCCAGCTGCTGCAGCCGCTCGCGCAGCATGTTGAAGTGCTTCGCCTCTTCCGCCGCCACCCGCAGCCAGTCTTCGACAAAGGCGTCCGGCATGTCGCGAAAGCGCCAGACCGCATCCAGCGCCAGATTGATGGCATTGAATTCGATATGGGCGATGGCGTGGATCAGCCCAGCACGCCCGGCGACGCTGCCCAGCCCCTGGCGCGGCACCTCGAACGGCGGTACCAGCTGCGGCAGTGCCGGGCGCCCCGGTGCCGGCAGCGGGTATGGCAAGGGCAGCGCGTCCGCCACGCGCGGCAGCTGTCCGGCCAGCCACTGCTGATGACACTGGCTGGCGAGCCGCGGTTTGGCGTCGATATCGCTGCTGCACAGCGCCTGATAGACGGCAGGATAGAGAGAGGAAGTCATGGCGCGGCATTTTACCTGTTGCCGGCTGACATTTGTCAGCCAACAACGCCCGCAGCTATTGCATAATGCCGGTTCACGATGTCATGAGGAGACGCACCATGCTGTTCAATTCCAGCCTGCTCGGCCAGGTCGAAGTCGATGAAAACACCATCATCACTTTCGAGGCCGGCCTGCCCGCCTTCGAGAACTGCACCCGCTTCAAGCTGTTCCACGAAGCCGACAGCAACAGCCCCAGCGTGTTCTGGATGCAGTCGCTGGACAACCCCGACGTGCTGTTCAGCGTGACCGACCCGCAGAAACTCGGCATCCGCTACGAGATCGAGTTGAGCCAGGACGAAGTCGCGGCGCTGGCGCTGAGCCGCCAGGAAGACGCCGCCATCCTGCTGACCATCTACCGCGAGCTGCCGAGCGACGAAGCCAATCCGGCGCTGTCGCAGCTGCGCGCCAATGTCCGTAACCCGCTGATCATCAATCTGGCGACGCAGAAAGCGTTGCAGAAAACCGGCCTCGCCTGCGACATCGTGTTCCACAACCGCTGAGCCGGATCGCCGGCGCAGGACAAGGTTGGCCGCAACGCTTGCGGCCAACCTTGCGCCCGCTGCCATAAAAAAACCGCCCGACAGGCCAGGCCTGTCGGGCGGTTTTGCTGGCAGCCGGGAACCGTTGCCGGTTCCGGCCAGCCATTTAGTTGGCGGCAGCCTTGTTCATGCGGCGACGATCGGATTCGTTCAGGAAACGCTTGCGAATACGGATCGACTTCGGCGTGATTTCCACCAGTTCGTCGTCGTCGATGAATTCCACGGCCGATTCCAGAGTCATCTTGATCGGGGTGGTCAGGCGCACGGCTTCGTCGGTACCGGAGGCACGCACGTTGGTCAGCTGCTTGCCCTTGACCGGGTTCACCACCAGGTCGTTGTCGCGGCTGTGGATACCGATGATCATGCCTTCGTACAGCTTGTCGCCTGGCGACACGAACATGCGGCCGCGGTCTTCCAGCTTCCACAGTGCGTAGGCCACGGCATCGCCGTTTTCCTGCGAGATCAGCACGCCGTTGTGACGGCCTGGCATATCCGGCTTCACCGGTGCGTAGTCGTCAAACACGTGGCTCATCAGGCCGGTGCCGCGGGTCATGGTCATGAAGTCGGACTGGAAGCCGATCAGGCCACGTGCCGGAATATGGTATTCCAGACGGGTACGGCCCATGCCGTCCGATTCCATGTTGGTCAGTTCGCCACGGCGACGACCGATTTCTTCCATCACGCCGCCCTGGTGGTTGTCTTCCAGGTCGATGGTCAGGTTTTCGTACGGCTCGCACTTCTCGCCGTTGATGTCCTTGTACACCACACGTGGCTTGGCCACGGCGATTTCAAAGCCTTCACGACGCATGGTTTCCAGCAGGATGGTCAGGTGCAGTTCGCCACGACCGGAAACGCGGAACACGTCGGAGTCTTCGGTGTCTTCAACACGCAGTGCCACGTTGGTCAGCAGCTCTTTGGTCAGACGGTCGCGGATCTGGCGCGAAGTCACGAACTTACCTTCGGTACCGGCCAGTGGCGAGGAGTTGACCATGAAGTCCATGGTCAGGGTCGGCTCGTCCACACCCAGCACCGGCAGGCCAACTGGCTGGTCCTTGTCGCAGATGGTCACGCCGATACCGATATCCTCGATACCGGAGATGATGATGATGTCGCCAGCTTCGGCGCTTTCAACCGGTACACGCTCCAGGCCGCGATAGCCCAGTACCTGGTTGATACGACCGGCAGCAACCTGATCTTCGTGGTTCATGACCACCACTTGCTGGCCCGGCTTGATGCGGCCGTTCAGCACGCGACCGATACCCATGCGACCGGTGTAGGTCGAGTAGTCCAGCGCGGAGATCTGGAACTGCAGCGGAGCGTCGGCATCGCCGGCCGGAGTCGGCACGTGCTTAAGCACGGTCTCGAACAGCGGACGCATGTTGTCGGAGACTTCTTCCAGTTCCAGCTTGGCAAAGCCGTTCAGGCCGGAAGCGTAGATCACCGGAAAGTCCATCTGTTCGTCGTTGGCGCCCAGCTTGTCGAACAGGTCGAAAGTCTGGTCCACCACCCAGTCCGGACGTGCGCCCGGACGGTCTACCTTGTTGATCACCACGATAGGACGCAGGCCCAGGGCCAGTGCCTTCTTGGTCACGAAACGGGTTTGCGGCATCGGGCCTTCAACGGCATCCACCAGCAGCAGTACGCCATCCACCATGCCCAGAACGCGCTCTACTTCACCACCGAAGTCGGCGTGACCAGGGGTGTCAACGATGTTGATGTGCACACCTTCGTACTCGACGGCGGTGTTTTTGGACAGAATGGTAATGCCACGCTCTTTTTCAAGATCGTTGGAGTCCATTACACGTTCGTCAACTTGCTGGTTTTCACGGAAAGTACCGGATTGACGCAGTAGCTGGTCAACCAGCGTGGTCTTGCCGTGGTCAACGTGGGCGATAATGGCGATGTTACGAATTTGTCGGGTCATGGGGATACGTAGTTTTAGAAAGTCGCGCGAATAATAGCACAAACAGGGTTGCAGTTCACCGCCTGGGGCGGCTTTATTTCGGTACACTGGCGGCGTTTCATCAGGAGAGCAACACAATGTACGACTGGAATGCGCTTTGGCACACCCATGCCGGCAAACAGCAGCGTTTTGCGAGCGAGACGCTGGACATCAACCAGCTGGCCCCGGAACTGGGCGCCAGCCTGCATCGCGCCGCACGCAACCCGCACGACATCGCCGTCTATGATCACGGCGACCACTACAGCCTGTTGCGCCACGACCAGGGGCTGCAGCTGCTGCGCCTGGAAAAACGCGTCCTGTTCGACATTGCCATCCGTCTGGTCACCGCCGACGAGGGTCAGCCACTGGCGCTGCCCTACCTGGAAGTGCTGGTCGACAACCTCGCCACCGGCGAAGCCGGCAGCTGGCGCGCAGAAGTCCGCTGCAGCGAGGATGGCGAACTGCTTGCCAACGACGCCCTGCTGCAACACGAGCAGCCGCCGGCAATGAGCTGGCCCGAGCTGAGCTTTGCCGACGACGCCCGCTTCGCCGCCGCGCTGCGCGCCAGCTGGCAGGAGGCCGCCGAAGCCGTCACCCTCGACGCCGCCGCCTGGTTCAACGCCGAAGCGCTGGAGCAGCACGCGACCGAACCGCCGCTGGACGCCCGCATCCAGCAGATGTGCGAACGCTACGCCGAGATCGTCCGCCGCGAACAGGCGCTGCTGTCGCGCCAGTTCAGCGACGAGGAATTGCTGCTGATTGCCGAGGTGTTGCGCGGCGTGACCTTCGAATCCGCCGAGTCCTGCCGCGGCCTGTGGCTGGCGGTGGAAAACCGGCTGTTGCAGGACGAACTGGACCGCAAGCACGGCGTCGATGGTGCCGCGCTGCTGCGCCAGCTGCAACAGCTGAGTTACACCCAGGAAGTGGCGCTGATCGAGGCGCTGGCACCGGCGCAGGACTGAGCAAAAAAAACGGGGCAATCCGTCCAAAGATTGCCCCCACCCCTATCCATTCAGCAGAAAGTGAACACCATTTGCTGATGCACTGCATGATAGGGGCGCCAGATTACGCCGCCGTGACAGGGAACAGCGTCAGCACCACCTTGCCGAGATTGCGATTGTCGGCCAGATACTGGTGCGCCTCGGCCACCGCCGCCAGCGGATAGCTGCTGTCCAGTGTCACGTGCGCGCGACCGGACTGCAGCGCCGGCAGCACCTGCGTTTCCAGCGCCTGCGCCAGCTGGGCGCGGCGCGCCAGCGGCTGGGTGCGCAAGGTCGAGCCTTGCACCCGCAAGCGCTTCATTAGTAGCTGCGCCAGATTGATCTCGCCCTTGCTGCCGCCCATCACCCCGATCAGCAGCAGCCGACCGTCGGCACGCAGGCTGGCCAGATTGTCGGCAAACAGCGCCGCCCCCACCGGGTCGAGGATCACGTCGACACCGCCGGCGGCCTTGAGGTTGGCCGCAAAGCCCGGCTGCCGGCTGTCGATGGTCAGCATCGCGCCCAGCGACTGGCAGTAACTGCGCTTCTCCTCGCTGCCGGCGCTGGCCACTACCTCGGCACCGAGCAGGCCGGCCAGCTGGATCGCCGCCGCGCCGACACCGCTGGCACCGGCGTGAATCAGCGCCCGTTCGCCCTCCTGCAGCTCGGCCAGCTCGACCAGGTTCAGCCACGCCGTCATCCACGCCTCCGGCAGGCTGGCGGCCTCGACCCAGCTCAGCCAGTCCGGCTTCGGAATCGCTACCGCGCTGTCCAGCAGCGCGTATTCGGCATAGCCGCCACCCGCCACCAGCCCGAACACGGCATCACCCTGCTGAAAGCGCGACGGGCCGTTGACGGCATCGACAATGCCGGCCACCTCCAACCCCAGCAGCGGCGACGCGCCCGACGGCGGCGGATAATGCCCTTCGCGCTGCACCAGATCCGCGCGGTTCACCCCGGCGGCCAATACCCTGACCCGCAGCTGGCCCGGCTGCGGCTGCGGTTTTTCGATCAACGCCAGTTCCAGCGTTTCCACCCCGCCCGGGGCCTGTTGAATCACGGCCTGCATAGACATCATTGACCCTCCGCAAGCTAAGCATGTGCACTTGCATTACAATAGCACGCCATGAGCGCACCCTGTTTCCACTGCGGGCTTCCCGTCCCCGCCGATGCCGACTATCCCGTCCGTTACCGCCAACTCCACGAGCACACCTGCTGCGCCGGCTGCCAGGCCGTGGCGCAGACCATCATCGATGCCGGGCTGGATGACTACTACCAGCACCGCACCGAAGGCGGCCGCCAGGCCGAGGCGCTGCCGGCCGAGCTGCTGCAACAGATGCAGCTGTACGACAACGACGAACTGCAGAAAAGCTTTGTCCACCTCGAAAGCGAACAGGTCCGCGAAGCGGCGCTGATGCTGGAAGGCATTACCTGCGCCGCCTGCGTCTGGCTCAACGAGCAGCAACTGCGCCGCCTGCCCGGCGTGCTGACGGTGGACATCAACTACGCCACCCACCGCGCCCGCGTGCGCTGGGACAACGACCGGCTGCAGCTGTCCGCCATCCTGGAGGCCATCGCCGCCATCGGCTACCGCGCCCACCCCTACGACGCCTCGCGCCAGGAAGCGCTGCACCAGAAGGAGCGCAAGCAGGCGCTGAACCGGCTGTGGGTCGCCGGGCTGTCGATGATGCAGGTGATGATGTACGCGGTGCCGGTGTACATGGCGCCGGACGGCGAGATCGAGGCGCAATACCTGTGGCTGCTGCACTGGGCCAGCTTCGTGCTGACCGTACCGGTGGTGATCTACTCCGCCATCCCGTTCTACCGCGCCACCTGGCGCGACCTGAAGACACGCCGCGCCGGCATGGACACACCGGTCACCATCGGCATCCTGACCGCCTTCTTCGCCAGTTTCTGGGCGCTGATCAACCGCATCGAGCACGGCATCTACTTCGACTCGGTGTCGATGTTCGTGTTCCTGCTGCTGGGCGGGCGCTACCTGGAAAGCGTGGCGCGGCGCAAGACTGGCGAGGCCACCGAACGGCTGGTCAAACTGCTGCCGGCGTTCGCCCACCGCCTCGACAACTGGCCGGCCTCGCGCGACAGCAGCGAGGTGGCTGCGGCCAACCTTGCGCTGGGCGACCTGCTGCTGGTCAAACCCGGCGAAACCATCCCCGCCGACGGCATCATTCGCGACGGCCAGTCCAGCATCGACGAATCGCTGCTCAGCGGCGAGAGCCTGCCGGTCGCACGCCGCAGCGGCGAGGAAGTGGTCGCCGGCAGCGTCAACAGCGCCAGCCCGCTGGTGATCGAGGTCAACCGCATCGGCCAGGGCACCCGCCTGGCCGGCATCGTGCGGCTCTTGGACCAGGCGCTGGCGGAAAAACCGCGGCTGGCGCTACTGGCCGACCGCTTCGCCAGCGTGTTTGTCGCCGCGCTGCTGCTGGTGGCGCTGGCCACCTTTGCCGGCTGGTACTGGTACGAGCCGGCGCGCGCGCTGTGGATCACCGTCGCGGTACTGGTGATCTCCTGCCCCTGCGCGCTGTCGCTGGCAACACCGGCGGCACTCACCGCCGCCACCGGCCACTTGGCGCAGTTGGGCGTGCTCACCGCCCGCGGCCATGCACTGGAAACGCTGAGCAAGATCAGCGACGTGGTGTTCGACAAGACCGGCACCCTCACCCACGGCCGCATGCAGCTATTGCAACTACAGACCTTCGGCGCGCTCGACAACGACGCCGCGCTGGCACTGGCGGCGGCGATGGAGTCCGGCTCCGAACACCCGATCGCGCGGGCGCTGCTGGCCGCCAACCAAGCGCCGCTGCCGGTACTCAGCGAACTGGGCAACACCCCCGGTCAGGGCATCACCGCCCGCCTGCAGGACACCGTCTGGCGCCTGGGGCGACCGGAATTCGTCAGCAGTCGCGCACCAATCATCCCGGCCGACTGGCCGACGACGGCGACCTGCATCGCGCTGGGCCACGATGACGAGATCGTCGCCCTGTTCGCCATCGGCGACCAGCCGCGCGCCGAGGCCGCCGCCGTGGTGCAGCAACTGCAGCGCCGCGGCCTGACCCTGCACCTGCTGTCCGGCGACGCCGCCCCTGCAGTCGAACACCTTGCGGCCAACCTTGGCCTGGATCACGCCCGTGCCGCGGCCACGCCGGAAGACAAGCTGGCCTACGTCAGCCAGCTGCAGCAACAGGGCCGCCGCGTGCTGATGATCGGCGACGGCGTCAACGACGCGCCGGTGCTGGCGCGCGCCGACGTGTCGTTGGCGATGGGCGGCGGTACCGATGTCGCCCGCGCCAGCGGCGACCTGATCCTGATCCACGACGAACTGGGGCGCTTGCCGGCGACGCTGGCGCTGGCGCAGCGCACCATGCACATCATCCGCCAGAACCTGTGGTGGGCGGCACTGTATAATCTGCTGGCGCTGCCGCTGGCCATCGCCGGCTGGATCACGCCGTGGCTGGCCAGCCTCGGCATGGCGCTCAGTTCCTTACTGGTGGTGGGTAACGCCCTGCGCCTGATCAAACGGGATAAATGATGGAAAGCCTGTATTTACTGATACCGATGAGCATCGTGCTGGTGTTTTTCATCGGCGTGCTGTTCTGGTGGTCGACCCGCTCCGGCCAGTTTGACGATCTGGAAGGCCCGGCGCACCGCATCCTGATGGACGACGACGACACCAGCGACGACGCCGGCACCCCGCCAGCCGCACGCTGAGCACCGTCTCACCCATGACGCCACGCCGAGGCCTCGGCGTGGCGTCGTGCTTTTCTGTCATGCCGCCGCGCGGCGTGAAAAAAAACGGGGGAGCAAGCTCCCCCTCGAAAACCGCGCCGCTGCAGGGCACGCAGCCGGCACGGTCACAACCCCCGATCGCCGCCGCGTCACGGCGGCCAGCGGCTTGTCGCCATTGTGCGCAGCGGCCCACCATTCGGCCAATTAATTGTCACCAAATTGATGATTATGTTTTTCAATCACCCTGCCGCGTCACAAGGCGGCAGGCAGCCGCTAAAATGGCCGGCCCGGCGCGATGATGCCAATGGCGTCACCGCGCCACACCCCACCAACACAGCGCCGTCGCGATCGCGGCCAGCAAGGACACGACACGGATGAGAATCCTGATTCTGGGAGGAGGACAAGTTGGCGCCAGCGTGGCGGAAAGCCTGACCAACGAAGGCAACGACGTCACCGTAGTCGATCAGGACGCCAACCTGCTTAAGCTGCTGCAGAACCGCCTCGACATCCGTACCGTGCTCGGCAATGCCGCCCATCCGTCGGTGCTGCTCAATGCCGGCGCCGAAGACGCCGAGCTGCTGCTGGCGCTGACCCGCAACGACGACACCAATCTGCTGGCCTGTGCGCTGGCCCGCACCCAGTTCAACATCCCCACCTGTATCGCGCGCATCCGCGCCAGCGATTACGTGGAGGGCCGCCACGCGGTGCTGAAGCAGTTCTCGGTCGATCACGCCATCTGCCCGGAGCAGATCGTCACCAACAATCTGTACCAGCTGCTGTCCTACCCGCGCGCGCTGCAGGTACTGGACTTCGGCCACGGCATCGCCCAGCTGGTGGTGGCCCGTGCCGGCAGCGACGGCAAGCTGGTCGGCCGCCCGCTGAAGCAGATCCGCGACGACATGCCGGACAGCGACTCGCGCATCTGCGCCATCTACCGCAACGACAAGCTGATCGTGCCGGACGGCAACACCGTGATCGAGGCCAACGACGAGGTGTTCTTCATCGCTGCCAAGGCCGACGTGCCGGGCATGCTCGGCGAGCTGCGCAGCAGCGAGAAGCCGGTACGCCGGGTGATGATCGCCGGTGGCGGCAACATCGGCTACCGTCTGGCGCGGCTGCTGCAGGACGACTACGAGGTCAAGCTGATCGAGGCGCGCGGCGAACGCGCGGTATGGCTGTCGGAAAACCTGGACCGGGTGCTGGTGCTGCACGGCGAGGCCACCGACGAGGCACTACTGGAAGACGAGAACATCGACGAGATGGACGTGTTCTGCGCGCTGACCAACGACGACGAGGACAACGTGATGTCCACGCTGCTGGCCAAGCGCATGGGCGCCCACCGTGTCATCGCGCTGGTCAACCGCAGCAGCTATGTCGACCTGCTGGAAGGCAACCGCATCGATGTGGTGATTTCGCCGCACCTGTCCACCATCGGCTCGGTACTGGCGCACCTGCGCCGCGGCGACGTGGTGGCGGTGCACCCGTTGCGCCGTGGCGCCGCCGAGGCCATCGAGGTGATCATTCACGGCGACGAGCACACCTCGCGTCTGGTTGGCCGCAAGGTGGAAGACATCAAGATGCCGCCTGGCTGCACCCTCAGCGCGGTGATCCGCGGCCAGCAGGTGCTGATGGCGCACCACGACCTGGTGCTGTGCAGTGAAGACCACCTGATCATCTTCGTGTCGCGCCGCCGCCAGCTGCGCCAGATCGAGAAGCTGGTGCAGGTCAAGATGGGGTTCTTCTGACATGCTGCTGCAAGGCATCCACCACGTGGCGCTGATCTGCCGCGACTACGCGCAGAGCCGTGCCTTCTATCACGACATCCTGCGCCTGCCCATCATCAGCGAGCACTACCGCGCCGAACGCGAGTCGTGGAAGCTCAACCTGGCGCTACCCGACGGCAGCCAGCTGGAGCTGTTCAGCTTCCCGTCGCCACCACCCCGCCCCAGCCGTCCGGAGGCCTGCGGCCTGCGCCACCTCGCCTTCCGCGTCGCCGACCTCGACCACGTCATCGCCACGCTGGCTGCGGCCAACGTGGCCAGTGAAGCGGTGCGCACCGACGAATACACCGGCCGTCGCTTCACCTTTATCGCCGATCCGGATGGCCTGCCGCTGGAGCTGTACGAAATGCCGTCGCCATGCTGAAAATCCTGCCCGTCATTCACGTCCTCGCCAAGCTGATCATGCTGTTTTCCGGCACCTTCGCCTTTCCGGCGCTGGTGTCCTGGTATTATGACGACGGTACGCTGCCCTACTTTGCCCGCGCCGCGGCCGTCAGCGGCATCGCCGGCCTTCTGCTGTGGATCGCTACCGCCCGCTTCGAACGCGAACTGAAACCGAAGGACGGCTTCATCCTGGTGACGCTGCTGTGGGTCACCTTTGCCGTCACCGCCTGCCTGCCTATGCTGTTCTACCTGCCGGGCATGTCGGTGACCAATGCCTTTTTCGAGTCGATGTCGGCGCTGACCACCACCGGCGCCACCACCATGCAGGGACTGGACCGGCTGCCGCCGTCGATCAACTTCTGGCGTCACTTCCTGACCTGGCTTGGCGGCATGGGCATCATCGTGCTGGCGGTGGCGGTGCTGCCGCTGCTGGGCATCGGCGGCATGCAGCTGTACAAGGCGGAAACCCCCGGCCCGATGAAGGACAACAAGCTGGCACCGCGCATCGGCCAGACCGCGAAGAACCTGTGGTATGTGTACTCGGCGCTGACCCTCGCCTGCTACGCCAGCCTGCTGCTGGCCGGTATGGCACCGCTGGACGCGCTGTGCCACGCCTTTACCGCGGTGGCGCTGGGCGGCTTCTCCACCAAGGACAGCAGCATCAGCCACTTCGATTCTTGGCAGATCGAGGCGGTGCTGTGCGTGTTCATGATCCTGGCGGCGATGAACTTCGCCACCCACTTCCTCAGCTGGCAGCGCCGCAGCCTGAAAAGCTACTGGCACGACATCGAGGCACGCTACGTGGTGCTGTTGCTGCTGGGCAGCATCCTGGCGATGAGCCTGTACCTGTGGTGGCAGCAGATCTACACCTTCACCACCGCGCTGCGCTACGTGTCGTTCAACCTGATCTCGGTGGCCACCGATACCGGCTACGCCAGCACCGACTACGCACAGTGGCCGATATTCGTGCCACTATGGATGCTGTTCCTGTCCTGCCTCACCGTCAGCTCCGGCTCCACCGGCGGCGGCATCAAGATGATCCGCACCCTGATCCTGACGCGACAGGGCTACCGCGAGATGAGCACCCTGCTGCACCCGAAAGCGGTGCTGCCGCTGAAGATCGGCAACCGCGTGATTCCAGAGTCGGTCGCCTTTTCGGTGCTGGGTTTCATCTTTGTCTACTTCATGAGCGTGGTGGTGTTTACCTTCGTGCTGATCGGCAGCGGGCTGGATTTCATCACCGCCTTTACCGCCAGCCTGGCCTGCATCAACAACATCGGCCCCGGGCTGGGGCAGATCGGCCCGACCGGGAACTACGCCGGCCTCAGCGATTTCCAAACCTGGGTGTGCACTCTGGCCATGCTGGTGGGCCGCCTTGAGGTGTTCAGCGTCCTGATTTTGTTTACCCCTACTTTCTGGCGAAAATGACCATGCGACATTCCTTATCCCTGCTGGCTTTCGCCCTGCTGCCCTGCTTTGCCAACGCCATCAGCGACAACACGCTGCTGACCGCGCGCGAAGCCTTCCGCAACAACGACAGCGCCCTGCTGGCCAGCCTCGGCAACGACAGCGGCGAGCGCGACCCGCTCGCCGCGTGGCCGGGCTACTGGCAGGCGCGACTGGCGCTCGACAACGGCGACGACAACCCGAGCCGCGCCTTCATCAGCAACGGCGGCAACGCCTTCCTGCGCGAGCGGCTGCTCAACGACTGGGTACAGTCGCTGGGCAAGCGCGGCGACTGGGACGGCATCCT
Organism: Vogesella indigofera; assembly: GCF_028548395.1. Classification (NCBI taxonomy): domain Bacteria; kingdom Pseudomonadati; phylum Pseudomonadota; class Betaproteobacteria; order Neisseriales; family Chromobacteriaceae; genus Vogesella; species Vogesella indigofera. The sequence goes on from NZ_JAQQLA010000003.1 coordinate 720,856, forward strand.
GCGCGTGGCGCCAGCACTGGCCAGCGAAGCGCGCGACGCCGACAGCAGCTGCTGGCTCGACGTGGCCACCCTCAACCGTCGCCAGACCGTGGCCAGCGCGCCGGACCTGTGGCAGAACGTGCGCCTGTCCGACGGCTGCGCGCGGCTGGTGGAAGAACAGGCCGCCCGCGGCATCCTGACCCCGGCGCAGACCGAGGCGCGCATGCGCCTGCTGCTGGCCGGCAACTATTTGACCGTAGCACGGCGACTGGCCGCTGCGGCCAACCTTGGCGAACGCTTCTTCGCGACGGGCGGTGCCGAACAACTGGTGCAGCAACTACTGACCCTCGGCAAGAACAACCCGGTGGCCGCGCTGGAGCGGGCCGCCGCCAGCGAGGCGATGTTCAGCAAGGCGCAAAGCGGCTTCCTCTACGGCCAGCTGGCACTGCGCAGCGCGCAGCGACTGGACATGCCGCAGGCGCTGGATGCTTTCGAGCGCGCCGACCCGCAGCAGCTGACCGGCGAACAGTGGGAATGGTGGCTGCGCGCCGCGCTGCGCCAGCAGGACTGGGGCCGGCTGGAGCAGCTGAGCCGCCGCCTGCCAGAAGAACTGGCCGGCAAGGGCGCCTGGCAGTACTGGCGCGCGCGCAGCCTGCAGGCGCTGGGCCGCGGCAACGAGGCCACGCCGCTACTGATCAAGATCAGCTTCGAGCACAACTACTACGGCCTGCTGGCCAAGGAAGAACTGGGCACCACGCTGGAAGCCCCGCTCAGCCGCAGCCCGACCCCGCTGGCACTGCAGCGCCAGCTGCTGGCCGACCCCGACATCCAGCACGCACTGGCGCTGTTCGAGCTGGCGCTACGCAGCAACAAGCCGGAGTGGCGCGAAGACGGCCGCCGCGTGTGGCGCTGGGCGCTGCGCGGCCGCAACGACGAGCAGCTGCTGGCCGCCGCCGAGATCGCACTGGAGCGCAACCTCTACGACATGGCGATCTACGCCGCCGAGCGCACCGTGCGCACCCACGATTTCAGCCTGCGCTTCCTGACCCCTTACCGCGACACCACCCGCCGCTACGCCAGCCAGCTGGAGATCGACGAAGCCTGGGTTTACGGCCTGATCCGCCAGGAAAGCCGCTTCCTCAACGTCGCCCGTTCCGGCGTCGGCGCCAGCGGCCTGATGCAGCTGATGCCGTCGACCGCAAAATGGGTGGCCGGCAAGATGGGGCTGCCGAGCTACCAGGTCAACGACGTGGACACCAACATCCGCCTCGGCACCTGGTACCTGCGCCACGTGCTGGACAACCTGTCCAGCCACCCGGTACTGGCCACCGCCGCCTATAACGCCGGCCCCGGCCGTGCCCGCGGCTGGCAGGCGGCGATGCCGCTTGAAGGCGCCATTTACGCGGAAACCATTCCGTTTAGCGAAACCCGCGACTATGTTCAGAAGGTGATGGCCAATGCGGTCTATTACGCCGGCGCGTTCCGCCAGCCCGGCAACACGCTGAAATCGCGACTGGGCACCATCCCGGCACGCTGACCGGCATTCCGACAGGGAGACAATATGCACCAATTCAACAGAATCGCCGTGATCGGTGGCGCCGGCTTTGTCGGCAGCTACATTGCCGAAGAGCTGACCCGCTACGGGGCGCAACTGAGCATCGCCACCCGCCGCCGTGAGCGGCACAAGGGCCTGCTGCTGCACCTGCCGAGCGCAGACCTCGTCGAAACCAACGTCCACGACGCGGGCCAGCTGGAACAGTTTCTCGCCGGCCACGACGCGGTGGTCAGCATGGTCGGCATCCTGCACGGCTCGCGCAACGACTTCGAAAAGGCGCACGTGCAGCTGGTTGGCAAGATCATCGCCGCCTGCAAGAGCCAGGGCATCCGCCGCGTCGTCCACATCAGCGCACTGGGCGCCGGCGAAACCGCGCCCAGCGACTACCAGCAGACCAAGGGCAAGGCCGAGCGCCTGCTGCGCGACAGCGATCTGGACGTCACCATCCTGCGCCCGTCGGTGATTTTCGGCGCCGGCGACAGCTTCCTGACCCTATTTGCCCGCCTAGCCGCCGTCGCGCCGGTCATCCCGCTGGCCGGCGCCGACACCCGCTTCGCGCCGGTATGGGTCGAGGACGTCGCCCGCGCGGTGCGCGTCTGCCTGGAGCAGGATGCCAGCATCGGCCAGACGCTGGAGCTGACCGGCCCCAAGACCTACACCCTGCGCCAGCTGGTGGCCTATGCGGCCAACCTTGCCGGCCATCCGCGCACGCTGATCGCGCTGCCGGAAAGCCTCGCCATGCTGCAGGCGACGCTGATGGAGCTGCTGCCCGGCAAGCCGCCGCTGAGCCGCGACAACGTGCGCTCGCTGCGGGTCGATAATGTCAGCCAGCAGCCGTTCCCGGCGCTGCTCGGCTTCAGCCCGACGGCACTGGAGGCGGTGGCGCCGCTCTACCTCGGCGAGCAGGAATTCAACCGTCAGCTCGACCGCTACCGCAAACAGGCCGCCCGCCGATGAAGTGCTACATCGTCGGCGGTGCCGTGCGCGACCGCCTGCTCGGGCTGCCGGTAGCCGACCGCGACTGGGTGGTGGTCGGCGCCACGCCGGAGATGATGCAGGCGCGCGGCTTCCGCCCGGTGGGCAAGGATTTCCCGGTGTTCCTGCACCCGCAAACGCAGGAGGAGTACGCGCTGGCGCGCACCGAACGCAAGAGCGGGCGCGGCTACCACGGCTTCGTGTTCCACACCTCGCCGGAGGTGACGCTGGAGGAAGACCTGATCCGCCGCGACCTCACCATCAACGCCATCGCCGAGGACGAGCACGGCGCGCTGACCGACCCCTACGGCGGCCAGGCCGACCTGCAGGCGCGGCTGCTGCGCCACGTCAGCCCGGCCTTTGCCGAAGACCCGGTACGCATTCTGCGCCTGGCGCGCTTCGCCGCGCGCTTCGACTTTGCCGTGGCGCCGGAGACCATGCAGCTGATGCGTGACATGGTGGCCGCCGGCGAGGCCGACGCGCTGGTGGCGGAGCGGGTCTGGCAGGAGCTGGCCAAGGGGCTGATGACGGCCAAACCTTCGCGCATGCTGCAGGTACTGCGCGACTGCGGCGCGCTGGCGCGACTGCTGCCGGAGCTGGACGCGCTGTTCGGCGTGCCGCAACGCGCCGACTACCACCCGGAAATCGACACCGGCGACCACGTGATGCGCGTGCTGGATTACGCCGCCGCCTGCGGCCAACCTTTGACGGTGCGCTTTGCCGCGCTGATGCACGACCTGGGCAAGGCGCGCACGCCGGCGGAGATCCTGCCGCGCCACATCGGTCACGAGGCGCGCGGCGAGCGGCCGCTGCTGGCGCTGTGCGAGCGGCTGCGGGTACCGGCCGACTGCCGCGATCTGGCACGACTGGCCACCCTCTACCACACCAAGATCCACCGCGCCGCCGAACTGCGCGCCGATACCGTGCTGCGCCTGCTGCGCGACTGCGATGCGCTGCGGCGGCCGGAGCGCTTCCTGCAACTGCTGGACACGTGCGTCGCCGATGCCCGCGGCCGCCTGCACTTCGAGACCTGCGACTACCCGCAGGCCGAGTGGCTGCGGCAACTGCTGGCCGCGGCGCAGTCGGTCGATGCCGGCGCCGTCGCCCGCGACTGCGCCGACAAGCGCGACATCCCGCAGGCGGTGGACCGCGCCCGCGTCGCCGCCATCGCCGCTTGCCGCCGGCAGCTGTTCCCCGCCGCAAGCCAGCCGTGAGCACGCTCGATGTCACGCTGCTGCGCGGCGGCACCAGCAAGGGCCTGTTTTTCCGCCACGACGACCTGCCGCCGGCCGGCGCGGCGCGCGACGCACTACTGCTGCGCGTGCTGGGCAGCCCCGACCCCTACGGCAAGCAGATCGACGGCCTCGGCACCGGCATCTCCACCACCAGCAAGGTGGTACTGCTGCGGCCGTCGCAGCGTGACGACCACGACATCGACTACCTGTTCGGCCACGTGTCGATAGCCGAGCCGCTGATCGACTGGTCAGGCAACTGCGGCAACCTCAGCGCGGCGGTGCCGCTGTTCGCGCTGCTGCAGGGCATGGTGGCGCACGCGCCGCGCGACGGCGCCGTCAGCGTGCGCATCTGGCAGGCCAATATCGGCAAGACCATCATCGCCGAGCTGACCATGCGCGACGGCCAGCCACAATGGGAAGGCGACTACCGCATCGACGGCGTCACCTTTCCCGGCGCGCCGCTGACGCTGCGTTTTCTCGACCCCGCCGGCGGTGCCAGCGGCCGGCTGTTCCCCACCGGCCGCGTCTGTGACCAGCTGAGCCTGCCGGACGGCAGCACCCTGGCCGCCACGCTGATCGACGCCGGCAACCCGACCGTGTTCGTGCGCGCCGCCGATGTCGGCCTCGCCGGTGACGAGCGCGGCGACATTGCCGATACCGCGATCAACGGGCGGCTGGAGTGGGCGCGCGCCGCCGGCGCGGTGGCGATGGGCCTCTGTGCAGACATCGACAGCGCCAGCCGCGAGCGGCCGGCGACGCCGAAGGTGAGCTTTGTGTCGCCCGGCACGGAACCCGGCGTGGCACTGACCGCGCGCATCCTGTCGATGGGCCGGCTGCACCACGCCTATACCGGCACCGGCGCCATCGCGCTGGCGGCGGCGGCCGCGATCGACGGCACGCTGGTGGCCGAAGCCTGCGGCGGCGTGGTGCGCGGCGCGGCGCTGCGCTTCGGCCATGCCAGCGGCCAGCAGCAGCTGGAGGCACGACTGTCGCCGGGCGCCGCCGGCTGGCACATCGACGAGGTGGTGATGACGCGCACCGCGCGGCCGCTGCTGCAGGGCAGCCTGTTCCTGCCGAGCCAGTACTGACTATTGCGGCCAACCTTGCGCCAAGGTTGGCCGCAACGGCGCCCCATTAGCTCCTTGTCATCACATGCTGGCATACTGCGGCTTTCCCCCTGCACCAGGAGCCACCATGGCCATCCTTATCCTGTTCGGCCTCATCACCCTCATCGTCATCGCCGGCCTGCGCGTCATCGATCAGCAGACGCTGGCCATCGTCGAGACCTTCGGCAAGTTCGCGCGCGTGCTCACCCCGGGCCTGAACTGGATCATCCCCGGCGTGCAACGCATCGCCTGCCTGATGGACCTGCGCGTGCAGGAGCTGTCGGCGCAGGTCGAAGTCAAGACCCGCGACAATATGTTCGTCGCCCTGCCGGTGGCGATCATGGTGCGGGTTATTCCGGAGCGCGCCGCCGATGCCTTCTACCAACTGGCGTCGCCGCAGGAGCAGGTCAAGACCTGGGTGCTGAACACCCTGCGCTCGTCCACCGCGGCGATGACGCTGATGAACATGTACGAGGACCGCGACGAGCTGGCGCAGCAGATGCAGGCCAGCCTCGCCGAGCGCATGGGCACCTACGGCTACGAGATCGTCAGCGTACTGATCGACCAGCCGACGGTGTCGGAAGAGGTGCAGCACGCGTTCAACAGCGTGATCGCCTCCGAGCGCAAGCGCGAGGCGGCGGTGCAGGAAGCGGAGGCCAAGCGCATCCTGATCGTCGGCGAAGCCCGCGCCGAGGCCGAATCGCAGCAGCTGCGCGCCGAGGGCCTCGCCCGCGCCCGCACGGTGCTGGCCGCCAGCCTGACCGAGGCCATCGCCCAGGCCAAGGGCAGCGGCATCAGCGAGAACGACATCATGTACCTGCTGCTGGAAACCAACCGCCTCGACACCGTGAAATACGCCAGTGAAAAGGGCAAGCTGGTGCTGATGGACCTGCGCGCGCCGGCCAGCCAGGCCGGGCTGCAGATTCCGCTGGATTAAGCCGGCCCCGTCCGCATCACAGACCAAGCTTGGCCGCAATATTGCGGCCAAGCTTTTTTGCGTTTCGGCCGCTGCCACGATGCGGCAAGCTTATTGACGTTGCACCGCGGCAGCGGGCATGATGCCAGAGCGCAAAACAGCGGGATTCACCCGTGCTGCAGACAAAGGAATCGGAGAAACCATGAGTCAGTTCGACAACGTCAGCGTTGTAAAAGAAGCCAATGTTTATTTTGACGGCAAGTGCGTCAGCCACGGCATCATCATGCCGGACGGCAGCCGCAAGTCCGTCGGCGTGATCCTGCCGGCCAAGCTGCTGTTCAGCACCGGCGCCCCGGAAATCATGGAAATCCTGGCCGGCGAGTGCAAGGTCACCCTCGCCGGCGAAACCAGCGCCAGCAGCTACAAGGCCGGCGACTCGTTCAAGGTGCCGGGCGAAAGCTCGTTCCAGATCGAGGTCAGCGACACCGTGCACTACGTCTGCCACTTCGGCTGAGCCGTACGCCGGCACGACCAGCGGGGCCACTTCGGTGGCCCTGTTTTTTTTGCGGCCAACCTCGACTACGCCATTGGGGGTGGCCGCTTCCGCCGGATGGTCGCCCTTGACCCAGGACAAGGCCGCCCGCCCTGCCGCTTGCTACTGTGCGCCGGTCCCGACTGACGGAAACACAGCATGCAACGTCTTCCCGAACTGATCTGCCCGGCGGGCAGCCTGCCCGCGCTGAAGGCCGCCATCGACAATGGCGCGGACGCGGTCTATCTCGGCCTCAAGAATGATACCAACGCCCGCAATTTTGCCGGGCTGAACTTCGACCACCGCAGTGCCAGCGAGGGCATCCGCTATGCCCGCGACCGCAAGCGCAAGGTGCTGATGGCGATCAACACCTACGCCCGCGGCGGCGACAGCCTGCGCTGGCGCGCCGCCATCGACGAGGCCGCCGCGCTGGGCGTCGACGCGGTGATCCTCGCCGACCTGGGGCTGCTCGCCTACGCGCACGAACGCTACCCGGCGCTGCGCCTGCACCTGTCGGTACAGGGCTCGGCCACCAACTACGAAGCCATCAATCTGGCGCAATCGCTGTTCGGCGTGCAGCGCGCGGTATTGCCGCGGGTGCTGACGCTGGATCAGGTGCGCCACGTGATTGCCAATACCAGCGTCGAAATCGAGGTGTTCGGCTTCGGCAGCCTGTGCGTGATGGTGGAAGGCCGCTGCCTGCTGTCCAGCTACGCTACCGGCGAATCGCCGAACAGCCACGGCGTCTGTTCGCCGGCGCGCTTCGTGCGCTGGGAAGACAACGGCCAGGGCATGGACGCCCGCCTCAACCACATCCTGATCGACCGCTACGGCGCCAGCGAAACCGCCGGCTACCCGACGCTGTGCAAGGGCCGCTTCGAGGTGGAGGGCCACACCGATTACGTGCTGGAACAGCCATCCAGCCTCAATGTGCTGGCGATGCTGCCGCAGCTGCTGGACGCCGGCGTCGCCGCGATCAAGGTCGAAGGCCGCCAGCGCAGCCCGGCCTATGTCGCGCAGGTCACCCGCGCGCTGCGCGAAGCACTGGATCAGGCCGGCCAGAGCGCACAACGCTTCAGCGTCAAGCCGGCCTGGCAACAGGCGCTAGCCAAGGTGTCGGAAGGCCAGCAGGTCACGCTCGGCGCCTACGACCGGCCGTGGAAATAACAAGGAGACGCTTCAGTCATGTCACATCCCGCCATGAGGCTCTCGCTCGGGCCGCTGCAGTACTTCTGGTATCGCGACCAGGTGATGGAGTTTTACGCCGAAGCGGCCGGCTGGCCGCTGGACATCATCTATCTGGGCGAAGTGGTCTGTTCGCGGCGCCAGCAATTGCGCACCCGCGACTGGATCGCCCTCGCCGACGATCTTGCCGACAGCGGCAAGGAGATCATCCTCTCCAGCCAGGTCTTGCTGGAGAGCGAAAGCGACCTCAAACGCCTGCGCCAGCTGATCGAACACGGTGCCGTGCGGCTGGAGGCCAACGATCTGGGCGCGGTGCGCCTGCTGCACGAGCGCCAGCTGCCGTTCGTCGCCGGTCCGCACCTTAACATCTACAACCGCGACACCCTGCGCCTGTTCCAGCAACTGGGCGCCTACCGCTGGGTCTGCCCGCTGGAATGCAGCGCCAGCCTGCTGCGCGACATCCTCGGCGACGAGGAAGACCTGCCACAGACCGAGCTGTTTGCCTGGGGCCGGCTGCCGCTGGCCTACTCCGCACGCTGCTTTACCGCCCGCCACTACCGGCTGAACAAGGACGACTGCCAGTTCAAGTGTCTGGAACATCCGGAAGGCATGACCATGCACACTCAGGACGGCCAGCCCTTCCTCGCCATCAACGGCATCCAGACCCAGTCCGCGGCACGGCAATCGCTGCTGGCGCACTACCCGGCACTGCAGCACAGCGGCGTCGACATCCTGCGCCTCAGTCCGCAGGCCGACAACATGGCCGCCATCGTGCAGCAGTTCCGTGACGTGCTGACCCAGCCTTCCACCGCGGCTGCCGCCGCGAAGCACCTGCAGTCGCTGTCCGCGATGCCGCTGGCCGACGGCTACTGGCGCGGCGAGGCCGGCATAGCCTACCAGGGAGACCACCATGCCTGTTCCTGACTTTACCCTGCCGCCCTTAGGCCGCCGCTGGCTGCAACGCCTGCCGGCAACGCCACCGGCGTGGCTGCTGGTGCACAGCCTCAACCAGCTGCAGAAGCGGCAAGTGCTGGCCGCCGACATGAGCCTGCTCAGCGGCAAGACCTTCGCGGTGGAGATTTGCGACGCCGGCCTGACGCTGATCTTTTCCGCCGATGACGAGCGCTTCCACACCGGCAGCAGTGGCGACGCGCCCGACCTGCGGCTGGCCGCCAATCTGGCCGACTTCCTGCGGCTGATGCTGCGCGAGGAAGACCCGGACACGCTGTTCTTCTCGCGCCGGCTGCGCATCGAGGGCGACACCGAGCTGGGGCTGATCGTGAAAAACCTGCTCGACAGCGTCGACTGGGACAGCACGCCGCTGCGCCGCTTCATGCAGCACTAGCGCTGTAACCCCGCTATGGCAAAAGGTTGGCCGCAACGCCGTGCAGCGTTGCGGCCAACCTTTTTGTGCTCGTCAGCACTCCACGACTAGCGGATGTGCGGCAAGCCTTCGCCACTGGCAATGCGCTGGTGCACCACGGCATTGAAATGGCCGATCCAGCGCCGGTCGAACTGCGACTCGCAGGCATTCAGCTCCGCCACCGCGCGCAGCAGCGAACGGACTTGCTGCCGCTGGCTGTGCTTGAGGATCACCGCCTCGAACGCGTCGACGATCGCGATCAGCCGCGCGCCGTCGCAAATGCTGTCGCCGCCCAGCCCGGCCGGATAGCCCTTGCCGTCCAGCCGCTCGTGATGCTGGCGCACCATCAGCGTCGCCTCTTCCCAGCCCGCCATCCGCGCCAGCAGGTCGGCGCCCCACTGCGGGTGATGCACCAGCTGCGCCCGCTCCTCCTCGCTCAAGCGCCCCTGTTTCAGCCACAGCGCTTCAGGCAGGAACATCATGCCCAGATCATGGAGGTAGATCGCCGCCTCCAGTTGCAGCGGGTTGACTGCGAAACCAGCCGCCTCGTTGCAGGCGCGCGCCAGCAGCAGGTTGCGCTCGGTACGCCCCTGGAACAGCAGCGAACGCTGTTCGAACTGCATCGCCAGCTGGTGGAACAGGCGCAGGTCATCGCGCTGGCTGGCACTGAGTGCGGCGGCACGGGCATCGGCCTGATACGGCACCACCGGCTTGTAGCCGGTCACCGTCTCGATCAGGTGGGCGATGGCACCGTCCAGCGCCGCCGGCGCCGTTTGCGCGACCTGCGTCAGCTCATGGCACAGCAGGTGAAAGTCGGCCAGCGTCGCCTCGCTGTGCAGCTCTAGCGTCTGCATCAGCAACTCCAACCGGTCCAGCGCCAGAAACAGCACCTGCTCGATGTTGTAGCTGAACAGCAGCTCGCCGCTGCGCACCCGTACCAGCACTTCCTCCATGCCGTGCAGCAAGGGCGCCACGAAACCCAGCCGGCACAGCCCGGCATCGCCCTTGATAGTGTGCAGCAGGCGCATCAGTTCGCCCAGCAGCGCCGTGTCGCCCGGTTTTTGCCGCAGGGCAGTCAGCAGATGGGCGATCCGCGGCGCGTAGTCCTCCAGCGCATTCTGGAAATCGGTAAAGCTTTCTTCGTCTTCGATGCGGTAATACGCAGGTAAATTGGTCACGCCACGCCCCCGGAGAATGTCGGTCTTGTTTGGCTTATCGATGCTGTATAGCCAATGACAGGCCAATGTGCCATAGCCGGCGGCAACGCGCCGCCAAAGCTTGACCAGACGCAATGATTGCCGCCTTCCGCCCCGGATTTCCGACAATTTTCTCCCCGCATGCCAAAAAACACTTGCCGAGGACGGCACCAACAGGCAGACTGCGTTCTGCAGTTTTTCAAGATGTGATCTGTCAGTTGTTGTAGTGGCCCTGCCCGTACCACAGTTTGTCATTTCTCTTGATTGACATGCGCTTTTCTCAATTTACCTATTCTCCAAAGGGAACAGAACATGGCAACCGGTACCGTTAAATGGTTTAACGACTCCAAGGGCTTCGGCTTCATCACTCCAGACAACGGCGGTGACGACGTTTTCGCTCACTTCTCCCAGATCAACTCCAAAGGCTTCCGCACTCTGGCTGAAAACCAGCGCGTAAGCTTCGACATCGTTGACGGCCCTAAGGGCAAGCAAGCTTCCAACATCCAGCCAGAATAATTCTGCCGCTGGCTGAACGAAAGCCGAAAAAAACCCGGATCATGTCCGGGTTTTTTGTTTTGTTACTGCGCGCAAGGCACTGCCATGAACACCAACGACCAAGACGTCTTTCTTGATGCAACTCGCCGCTGGCTGGAAAACGCCGTCATCGGGCTGAACCTGTGCCCGTTTGCCAAGTCGGTCTACGTCAAGAACCAGGTGCGCATCATCGTCAGCGAGGCACGCGATCCGGCCACCCTGCTGGAACAGCTGATGCTGGAACTGCGCCTGCTGCAGGAAACTGACCCGCAGGAAATCGACACCACCCTGCTGGTGCACCCGCACACGCTGCAGCGTTTTCTCGATTTCAACGACTTCCTGGAAATCGTCGATGCCGCGGTGGCCGATATGGGCCTGGAAGGCGAAATCCAGGTCGCCAGCTTCCACCCGAAATTCCAGTTTGCCGACACCACCGTCAACGATATCGGCAACTTCACCAACCGCTCACCCTACCCGACACTGCACCTGATTCGCGAAAGCAGCATCGCGCGGGCAGTAGAGGCCTTTCCGGAGGCGGAGGCGATCTTCGAGCGCAATATCGAAGTACTGGAAGAGCTGGGACACGCCGGCTGGGCGGCATTGGACGTCGGCCCCGAGCGCAAGAAGCCATAAAAAAACATCACGCCTAGCGTGATGTTTTTTCATTTCCGCCCGCCGGTGGCGCCGCTTACTGCTTGTGCGGGTGCCTGCCGGTGATGTCGCGGTAAAAGGCGCGGATCTGCGGCATGTCCGCCGCGATATCGCCGCCAGGCTGATTCAGCGCCAAGATGCCGCCACGTTTGGTGGGGTAATCGAGATACGCCAGCGCAATCGGCACGCCGGCGCCCTGCGCGATGTAATAGAAACCGCTCTTCCACTCCGTCACCCGGCCACGGGTGCCCTCCGGCGGCACCGCCAGCACCAGCGCGTCACGCTGGCGGAACTCGGCCACCATCTGCTCCACCAGCGAATTGTTCTGGCGACGGTCAACCGCCACACCACCCAGCCAGCGCATCAGCGGCCCGAACGGCCCGCTGAACAGGGTGTGCTTGCCCATCCAGTAGATCCGGGCACGGGCGGCAAAGCAGAACATCAGGGTGAGCGGAAAATCCCAGTTGCTGGTGTGCGGCGCACCGATCAGCACGTACTTCTGCAGGCGGGGAAAATCGCCGTCCAGCCGCCAGCCGAGCAGGCGCAGGGTGGCGACGGAGAACCAGCGACAAAGGGTACGCACGACCGGCGTATCGAAAATGGTGTAGTGCATGCAACGCCCCAAATGCGATAACCGCAGGGGCTAGCGCAATCCGATCAGCTTGCCGGCCACCAGGGTGGCCGGCGCAAAGAGGGCGAGAGTGTACACCATGTGTCGCGGCACAGGCTTATTGCGACGTCAGTTGCCCGGAGACGATCAGCTCGATGATGCGCTCGGCGGTATCCATGTCCGCCTGCTGGTATGCCGACTTAACGTAGGGCAACAGGCGCGCCAGTTCCGCTTCGCTGGCATTCGCGGTCAGCGCCGACATGTCGTAGATGAAGCGCACGAACAGCACGCCCGGCTCCGGCTCCTCGATGCGCATGATGCGCGAGCCGCCCGGATGCAGCTCCGTGGCCTGCGCGTGGTAGCGCACCTCCTGCTCCAGCTCCAGCTCGATACGCTCTTGCACGATCAGTGTGCCGAAGGCGATTTCGCGCTGCCAGACACTGCCCTCGCGCGCCACGATGCGGGCGCTGGTGATGTTTTCGTCGAACTGCATCGGCAGCTCGGCGCGCAATACCAGCCCCAGCCACAGCTGCTGCCGGGTCAGCGCCGGCGCCTGGCTGCTATCGGCGGGAGAGATGCGAATCAAATGTTCAAACTGCATGACAACAATCCTCACAGTGGCGGTTTCGCCGGTGATGTTCTGATGCCGGCCATTGTAGCTTGGTTGCAATTTCGCAACATAAAAAGCCGGCACACAGCGCATTCTTTAATCAAACAACACAGCAGCTTAAAGCGATTAATTACACATTATTAAGCAATCCCGATAACGCCATTAAATAAGCATTTAGGCATGCTTTAATTGCATACGCTATGCCATAACAGAGCATGCCCATAAGGCCATGTTGTGGCGCCAGCCAGCCGGCCATCAACCGCAGCGGCCGGCCATAGCGGCACAGAAGATCAACCCCACACCAACATCGAGACACGGGTTCGCTTCTTCCCATGATTGCACCATTACAAAAAGCGTCGTACCTCGGCAATGCCAGCGTCAGCCAGTTTGTGGCCCAGCTGGCCAGCTGGCTGGATGGCGAGGCGTTTGGCGAACACCAGTTCTACATCCGCGACAAGATCCTGCCGGATGGTTACGACCGCGCCTTCCGTGCCGACACCCTGCAGCAGGCCTTCCAGCGTTTTTACTGGAATGGCCGCCACTACGACCAGCATCTGGCGATCCAGCAGTCGTTGCGCGAACGGCTGAGCCTGGCGCTGAGCCAGCAACACGACGCGCTGGTCGACATCATCGACGACACCCTGCTGTGGGCATCCGGCGGCAAGGTGATCAAGCTTTACACCCTGAACCGCGACTGGGCTCGCAGCCATGCGGCCAACCTTGCCGCCAAGCTGCAGCGCAGCCTGGCCATTTTCGCCAGCGACACACCGGATTGCAGCGCCTTCGACGGCGAGCTGCGCATGAACGCCGGCTTCACCAAAGTGTACACCCTGGCCGCGCCGCAATTGCTGGCTTATGACGGCCGCACCGGCGCCGCGCTGGGCTATCTGGTGCGCCAGTTCTGCGAAAAGAACCGCCTGCTGCTGGACCCGAACCTGTGCTTCCCGTGGGCGCCGGGCGCATCCACCATGAACCGCAACCCCAGCACCGAGCTGCTGCACTTCAAGCAACTGGCCAATCGCAGCCGCTTCCACGCCGAATGGAAAATCCGCGCCGGCTGGGTGCTGGGTGCCGCCTGCGACGCCGCCAGCAGCGACTGGTGCAAGGGCGACGCCGGTCTGCGCCGTGTCGAGGCCGCACTGTTCATGATCGGCTACGACATCCCGCTGGCCAAGAAACCGGCCCGCTCCGGCCGCAGCCTGCTGGTCGACTGAGGCGGCCCCGCCTGCACGCCCCCCGCGTTTCTGGCATGATCGGAGCATGGCGACCGCACGGTCGCCCTGCCTGCCGACCCCAAGGACCATGCCGCCGTGACTGATCATGTAATGAACTGGGAAGCACTGCTTTCCACCCGCCGTTTCAAACTGCAGGCCGGCAAGGTGCTGGCGTCGCAGGCGCCCGCCACGCTGGAGGCCGCGGCAGGCCTGCGCAGCGACTTTCACATCGACCACGACCGGCTGGTGTTTTCCAGCGCCTTCCGCCGCCTCGGGCGCAAGACCCAGGTGCACCCGCTGGCCAGCCACGACCACACCCACAACCGCCTCACCCACAGCGTGGAAGTCGCCAGCGTTGGCCGCAGTCTCGGCAACCGCGTCGGCGCCATGATGCAGCACGCCGAGCTGCTGCCGGCCGGCTACACGCCGTTCGATATCGGCAGCGTGGTGCAGGTCGCCTGCCTGGCCCACGACATCGGCAACCCGCCGTTTGGCCATACAGGCGAAGACGCGCTGCGCGAATGGTTCCGTGACCCGCGACATGCCCACCTGCTGCACGGCCTGTCCGCGGCGGAACAGGCCGACATCCAGACCTACGAAGGCAATGCCCATGGCCTGCGCATGGTCGCCAGCCTGGAGATGTATGGCAGCGAAGGCGGCATGCGGCTGACCTCTGCCGCGCTCGGCGCGCTGATCAAGTACCCGTGGACCTCGGACGCGCCGCGTGCGCAGGCGCGCGGCAAGTTCAACATCTACCGCACCGAGCTGGCCTACTTCGAGCATGTCGCCGCCGAACTGGGGCTGATCCGCAAGGGCGCGCACGAGTGGGCGCGTCACCCGCTGTCCTATCTGATGGAGGCCGCCGACGACATCTGCTACGCCATTCTCGACCTGGAAGACGCGGTGGAAATCGGCATTCTCGACGTGCGCGAGTTCGAGGCGCTGTTCAGCCACTTCGGCGAAACCGAGCGCCTGTGGCACACCGACGATCCACGCCAGAAGTGCGCGATGCTGCGCGGCATCGCCATCGGCCGCTGCGTCGCCGAGGTCGCCGAGAAGTTCATGGTGCATCAGGACACCCTGCTGCGCGGCAGCTTCCCCGGCAAGGACCTGATCGACGTCTGCGCGCCGCAGATCAAGGAAACCCTACTCGCCGCCAAGTTACTTGCCAGCCACAAGGTGTACCGCCACCGCACCAAGCTGGTCACCGAGCTGGCGTCCTACCCCTGCATCGGCACGGTGCTGGACGTGCTGGTGCCGGCGATCCACACCTACCTGACCCAGGGCGAAGACGCGCTCAGCGCCCGCCACCAGCTGGCGCTGAACCTGCTGCCCGCTCCACTGCACGCCGAACAGGGGCTGTACCACGCCTACATGCAGGTACTGGACTATGTCGGCGCCATGACCGACAACTATGCGGCCAACCTTGCCCGCGAAATCTCCGGGGTCGGCATCCTGTAATTCCGCCATCGCTGGCAGAACACGCTGTTCTGCCAGCAGCGCCCCACACAAGGGTTTACCCTCGCACACGGTGTCCGGGCGCTGCGCCACAATGTTTGCCCCACCCTCGCGAGTCCGTCCATGTTCGAACGCATCCTTACCATCATCCTGCCGGTACTGGTCATCGTGCTGATCGGCGGCGTGTACGCGCGCCGCGTGCGCCCGGACATGCGCGCCGCCAACAAGCTGAACATGGACGTCTGTGTGCCGCTGCTGGTGTTTTCTGCACTGGCGGCCAAGGATTTCGACCTGCTGGCGCACTGGAAGCTGGTGCCGGCCGCGGCACTGATCGTGCTGCTGTCCGGCGTGCTGAGCTGGCCGGTGGCGCGGCTGTGCCGCATCGACCCGCGCACCCTGCTGCCGGCAATGATGTTCAACAACTGCGGCAACATGGGTCTGCCGCTGGCGCTGCTGGCCTTCGGTCAACAGGGCTTCCAGGCCTTCGTAGTGCTGTTCATCGTCTCCAACCTGCTGCACTTCACCCTCGGCGCCTTCATTTTCAGCCATCACACCAGCCTGGCCGGGCTGCGCCGCAACCCGATCGTGATCGCCACCCTGCTCGGTCTTGTCTTTGGCCTGAGCGGCATTGCCCTGCCGGGGTGGCTGATGGCCGGCATCAAGATGCTGGGCGAGATGACCATTCCGCTGATGCTGTTCGCGCTGGGTGTGCGCATGGTGGATGTCAGCCTTGCCGGCTGGCGCGTCGGCCTGCTCGGCGCCGTGCTGTGCCCGCTGACCGGCCTGGCCAGTGCCGCGCTGGCGATCCCGCTGCTGCAGCTGGCGCCGGAGCAGACGGCGCTGGTGGTGCTGTTCGGCGCACTGCCGCCGGCGGTGCTGAATTTCCTGATGGCCGAGCTGTACCAGCAGGAGCCGGAACGCATGGCGTCCATCGTGCTGATCGGCAACCTTGCCAGCCTGCTGTTTGTGCCGTTAGGCTTGGCCTTTGCCTTGCGCTAGAGTGCCACCGACATGACCGTTACCCGCATCTGCCTGGTTCGTCACGGCGAAACCGACTGGAACGCCGAACGGCGCCTGCAAGGCCAGCTGGATATCCCGCTGAACGACAACGGCCGGCAGCAGGCTACCCGCCTCGCCGCCGCCCTCAAGCAGGCCGCCCACCCGTTTGCCGCGCTGTACAGCAGCGACCTGCAACGCGCCGCCAGCACCGCGGCGCCGATCGCGCAGCAGCTGGGGCTGGCGGTGTCCGCCCTGCCGGAGCTGCGTGAGCGCCACTTCGGCGCCTTGCAGGGCGTCACCCTCGATCAGGGGCCGAGCCAGCAGCCGCACGCCTGGCACGGCTACAGCCAGCGCGAACCGGCGCACGACCTGGGCGGCGGCGAAAGCCTGCTGGCGTTCTCCGCGCGCGTGCACCACGCGCTGGCACGGCTGGCGGCGGAACACCACGGCCAGAGCATCCTGCTGGTCTCCCACGGCGGGGTGCTGGACATGGCCTACCGCCTGGCCAGCGGCCAGCCGCTGACGGCGCAGCGTGCGGTGCCGATCCCCAATGCCGCGCTCAACTGGCTGGGCGTCGATGCCGCGCAATGGTCTATCATCGAATGGGCCGACCAGCGCCATCTGGCACAAACCCTGGACGAGCTGTAAGAAAACCGCCTCCGGCGCGACTATCAGCCAGTGCTCAAGAAGTCCCCAAGGTTGGCCGCAAAGGAGATTCATCATGCCCGACAAGCTTTTCAAGACCCCGGCCGAATGGCGCGCCATCCTCACGCCGGAACAATACTATGTCACCCGCGAGGCCGGCACCGAGCGCCCGTTCAGCGGTGATTACTACCTGCACAGCCAGGTCGGCAATTACCACTGCGTGTGCTGCGACGCTTTGCTGTTCGAATCCACCACCAAATTCGACGCCGGCTGCGGCTGGCCCAGCTTCTGGGAAGAAGCCGTCAAGGGCAGCATCCGCCGCATCCGCGACACCAGCCACGGCATGACCCGCACCGAAGTGCGCTGCAACCGCTGCGACGCCCACCTAGGCCATGTCTTCGATGACGGCCCGCCCCCCAGCGGCGAGCGCTTCTGCATCAATTCCGTGTCGCTGTACTTCATCGCCAACGAGCAGGCCGAACTGTAGCAACGCAGGGATAGTGCCAGCGCGAAGCGGAGATAATGAAATGCCGCAAATGGCGCACGCGTCATTTCTCCGCACCGAGCCCTAGCCAACACATCAAGACCATGGTTTGTTGCGCCTGACGCCGATTCGGTAAGGCATCGCGGCCAGCCCGCCGCGGTCCCTTCCCCATGTTGAATACCCTTGAACAGGCCCGTGCAACGATGACTGCGCACCGTGAAGGCCCATGGGCAGCGATTCAGCGCCTGCACCGGCGCTACGCACCAGGGAAAGCGGCTTTGCACGCCGAATCCGGTTCATGCAACAAGGCCGGCCGGGCTCAGGCTGCGCCGCGATCGCGCCTCAGACTTCCCAGTATTCCTTTTCCCTGCCCTGCACGCCCGGATTGAGCTGCTCGCGCAGACTGCGCAGTTTTTCCGGTTCGCCACGCACGCGGAACCAGCTGCCGTCTTCCTCGGCACGCTCTTCCAGCACCTGGCAATGGCTGTAGATGTCACCGCGCAGCTGTTGCGCCGACCACGGCAGCAGCAGCTCGTCTTCCACCAGATCCTGCTGGAAGAAGGAAACGATGGTCGCGTGCAGGCTGGCCACCTCCTCCGGACGACGCGCACTCATCACCACGCAGCCCGGATAGCGCTGCTGCAGTTCGGTAGTCCAGGCAGCCTGCTCGGCTTCATCTCCGACATGGTCGATCTTGTTGAACACGCGAATGCGCGGCACCTCGTCGGCACCGATTTCCTGCAGCACTTCGTCGGTCACCTCCAGCTGGCGCAGGAAACCGGGATCACTGGCATCAATCACGTGCAGCAACAGTGCCGCATCCAGCGCTTCTTCCAGCGTCGACTTGAAAGAGGCCACCAGTCCGTGAGGCAGGTTCTTGATGAAGCCGACGGTATCGCTGACCAGCACGCGTGGCACGCTTTCCGGGTAGAGGGCACGCACCGTGGTGTCCAGCGTGGCGAACAGCTTGTTGGCCACCAGCACCTCGCTACCGGTCAGCGCCCGCATCAGCGTGGACTTGCCGGCATTGGTATAGCCCACCAGCGACACGCCGCCCAAGCCCAGACCCTGACGTTCCAGACGGCGTGCGCGCTGGGTCTTGCGCTCCAGCTCCATGGCGATGATTTCGCGTTGCAGCTCGGCGATGCGGTCTCGCACCTTGCGACGGTCCAGCTCGGTATGCGATTCACCGGCACCACGCCCACCCATGCCGCTACGCTGCCGGCCTTGCGGACCGGCCAGCTTGGCCGCTTCGCGCAGGCGCGGGGCCATGTAGCCGAGGCGGGCGATTTCCACCTGCGCACGTGCCGCGCGCGAGCGGGCATTGCGATGGAAAATCTCCAGAATGACCATGGTGCGGTCCATCACCGGGCACCCCACGGCCAGCTCCAGATTGCGTGCCTGCGACGGCGAGATTTCGTGATCCACCAGCAACACGTCGAACTCGACGGTATCGGACTCCAGCGCTGGCGAGCCGGCTTCCAGATCGCCGCTGCAGACGCCGCGATTGACGAACGTGCTGACTTCTTCCAGCTTGCCCACGCCCAGATAGGCGGTGCGGTCGAAGCTGCTGCGCTTTTGCACAAAGGTCTGCACCACCTGAAAACCCAGCGTCTTGGCCAGTTCGCTCAGTTCGGCGAGCGACGCCTCGAACTCGACATCACTGACATCCGGCAACTGGACCGATGCCACCAGGGCGTAGCGGGGCTTCTCTTTGACTTCTGTTTGCATGTGCAGATTGCTTTAACTTGATGGCGAGCCCAGATAGTACTCACAAATGGCACCGTCCGTTGCCCGAATGCGTGGCAGGCAATCGCTAGCCATCAAATCCGGACGCGCGTGGAGAGAGTCCCACTTGGCGCGCACAGGCTTCATAAGCCGACGCTGTTCCTTCATCAATGACAATTTGGCAGCGCCGATGAGAATCGCCACCGAGACGAGAAGATGCAGTCATACCCCGCTCTTCTTTACCTGCCCATCGCCTTGCAACCCGAGCTGGCTTTGTCAGTGGCCCGTGCTTCGGCACCAGTGCGACATGGCGCAAGGTAAAGATATTCGCCAGAAAGGCCGCCAGAGGTTGACGCCACCGCTCATCGCGGCCGCCAGGTCATTGGCCGGCCACGGTCGGGGCGCTACTTGCCGCGATACTCGATGCGCGCGGTCATTTCCTCGATCGCCAGCGCCAGTGCCTTGGCCGTACCCGCCGCATCGCCGGCGACATCGGCGTAGTCGGTCCATTCGCCGTAACGCAGCTGCCAGCCACTCGCCGCGGCACCCTCTAGCCGCAGGATGTACTCCGGCACGGAGAACTGTTCGCCGGCCGCGGTGGTCAGCAGACGGTACTGCACCGCGTCGCCCCAGCCGTTCATGACCGGCCCTCCGCCGGAACGGGCGCCGTGCATGGCCGCCCGAAGAGATTAAAATGGTTCATCGGCCGATTCTAGCAAGCCGCCGCCGTGCCGGCTGCAGCGGTAGCGTGATGTCTGTTATGCCACGATGCGAGCGCTAGCTGACCACCGGCAACTCGTCCCAGCAGGTGGTCCAGCGCGGCGAGCGTTGCGCCTGCCGCATCTGCCAGCCCGCGCTGACCGCTTCCGACGCCAGTCGCAGCGTGCCGCTGCCATAGTGGCGGTTTACCTTATCCAGCGTTTGCAGCAAAGCGGCGCGCCGTGGATCGGTACTGACGGCAAACAGGTCCGGCTGCCGCGCCTGGGCGGCGCTTATGCCCAACAGCACCACGCCCGCCTTCTTGTAGCCATGGCCGGGCAGGTAGATCGCCTCCAGCCCGGCCAGTGCCGCCTTGACCAGCACAAAGGTGTCGGCGGCGGGGCCGGACAGCGGCACCACCGTCCAGCCGCGCTGCGGCGGCGCGTCGCCAAATGGGTTGCCACGGATACTGACGCCGACCAGCTGCGCCACGCTGCGCTGCTGGCGAAGTTTCTCGCCGACGCGGGTGGCGTGATGGGTGACCGCCGCCGCCAGCGTGGGCAGCTCGCTCACCGCGCGCGCAAACGAGCGCGACGAGATCAGCTGCTGCCGTGGTGCGGCGATGTCGTCCAGCTCGAGACAGGACACCCCGTTCAGCTCGGCCACGGTACGCTCCAGCACGATGCCGAAATGGCGCTGGATCAACTGCGGCGCGGCACGCTGCAAGTCCAGCGCGCTGTGGATACCGAGACGGGCGAGCTTGTCCGCGCTGCGCCGGCCCACGCCCCAGACCCGGCTTGCGGCCAACCTTGCCAGCAGCTTTTCCTGCCAGTCGCGCGCAAGCCAGTCCCAGGCGAACACGCCGTTGCAGCGCGGATGGGTCTTGGCCACGCTGTTGGCCAGCTTGGCCAGCGTCTTGCTGCGGCCTATGCCGACACAGGTAGGGATGCCGACGCGCTGCAACACGTCGGCGCGCAGGCCGGCCGCGTGGTGGCGCAGCTCGGGGATGCCGTCGAGAGTGATGAAGCTCTCGTCGATGGAGTAGATTTCCTGTTCGATGCCCCAGCGCGCCACCACCTGCATCATCCGTTGCGACATGTCGCCATATAGCGCGTAATTGCTGGAAAACACCGCCACACCGTGGCGGCGGCACTGTGCCGCGACCTGGTAGTACGGCAGGAAGGCGTCGATACCGAGTGCCTTGGCCTCGGCCGAGCGCGCGACGACGCAGCCGTCGTTATTGCTGAGCACAATGATGGGCTTGCCGGCCAGATCAGGACGGAACACCCGCTCGCACGAGGTGTAGAAGCTGTTGCCGTCGACCAGTGCAAAGGTACTCATGTGAAGCGCTTCACGCAGGCGGTGACCACGCCCCAGATGCACAGCTCCTGCTCGCCGCCCAGCTCCAGCGGCGCATAGGCGGCATTCTCCGCCAGCAGCGCCACGCGGCCATCGCGGCGGTGCAGGCGTTTGACGGTGAACGCACCGTCGATGGCGGCCAGTACGATGTGGCCGTGCAGCGGCGGCAGGCCGCGATCGACCACCAGCAGATCACCATGATGGATGCCGGCATCAGCCATGGAATCACCACTTACCCGCACCATGAACGAGGACGCCGCGTCACGGATCAGGTAACGGTTGAGATCCAGCAGGCTGTCCTTGTAGTCGTCGGCCGGCGACGGAAAACCGGCCGGCACGCTGACACCGAACAGCGGCACGCTCTGCGGCAACGGTGCCGCGACCGGTAGATAAAGCTGCATGCTGGCTCTCCATAATCGATCTTTTGATTGTGTACGATTTCAAATAAACTGCAAAGCCTGCTGTTGCCGTGCGGCAAGCAGCCCCTCCCACTACCCATGGCCGGAGAGCGAGAGAACCGCCGCCGCAGACCGACATCGCGCCAGCCATCACGCTGCCGCACCCCGCCTGCGGCCAACCTTGTTCACTCCACCGGCCGCACAGCGCACCATGGTGGGCACTGCCCGCCCCTGCCGCCGCCAGCAGCCGCAACAACGCACCGCGTCAAAGCGCCTATAAATCAACTATCTAGCCCGCAACGGAGACAGGCATGAAGCCGGTTCGGCGCAAACAGTTCGTCAGCTTTGGCAGCGGCTCGTCGTGGCCGCACGCCACGCCGCCGCTTGCCAGCGCGCCGCCCTCTGTCGCCCTCACCCGACCGCAACTGGGGGCGGAGTATCTGGCGTGGGCGCACTGGCTGGATGCGTTGCACAAACGCGCCAGCCTGGGCAACGAGGCCGATGCCTGGGCACTGGCGGAAGGCAAGCTGGCCTTCGTGCTGCGCCGCAGCCTGCTGCTGCGCGAAAAGGTCATGCTCGGCGGCAGCCTGTCACGGGCGGTGACCGAGGAAACCACGGCGCTGGTGCAGGAACTGGAGCAGGTGATTGGCGAGCTGACCGGGCGCGAGATGGCGCCGGTAGACGACTGGCCGCTGCCCTACCGCCTCTACCGTCGCCAGGGCGAAGCCAGCAGGCAGAATGCCGCCCCCGCCGCCGGTTACGACCGCCGTCAGGGCAGCCGCCAGCGCAAGAACCTGCTGTCGGTGCAGGCCCAGCAGGACTGCCAGCAGGCAGTGGGTTGCCTGCGGCTGGCGCTGGAGATCCTGCATCGCCAGCCGCCACTGGCCAAGTCCGACGCCTGGCAGGCAGCCAACCTCGGGCTGGCGCGGGTGATCGTGCTCGGCCACCTCAGCAGTCAGCCTAGTCACAAGCTGGCGAGTAGCTAAACTGATATTCTGCAATGGCAGCAGTTCGGCAAACCCGCGCCCAAGCTTGCGCTGCCAGCAAACTCTCCTTGCCATTGAGAGGCTTTATCTGTAAAATGTCTTTCCTCAATGGCGGGTCTCCCCGCATTGTGCGATGGTCAACCTGGTCAGGTCCGGAAGGAAGCAGCCACAGCCGTTTAGCGCAAGTGCCGGGGGTCGGGCTCGCCACCCCAATTTACCCCGTTGCCGATAGCTCACTATCGGCAACGGGCGTTTCGCATAAATTACACTGTCCTTTTTCTCGCAATCCTGCTATCATACTGATGCAAGTCAAATAAGGCTGGGCAAAGACTCGGCCATATGTTTTATTTTTTGCAAAAGTCACGCGGACACTACCCCGTCCATGATTAACAGAACTCATATGCGAGGAACGCCATGAAATTGTTTGATAAAATCCCCAATCCGCGCGAAATCCGCCGCAAGCTTGGCTTGAACCAACAGGAATTCTGGAGCCGCATCGGCGTGACCCAGTCCGGTGGTTCGCGCTATGAAAGCGGTCGCAACATGCCAAAGCCGGTACGCGAATTGCTCCGTCTGGTGCATGTCGAGCAGATCGACCTGGCAAAAGTCCGTCGTGAAGACTTCGAGATCGTTGAATATCTCAAGGAAACCCACCCGGACCTGTACAAGAGCCTGCGTAAAGCGGTTCGCGCCCGCCTTGACACCCAAGGCGAAGCAGAAGGCACCGTTGCCGAAGCCTGAGCAAGCGGCTGACGCAACCATAAAAAAACGCCCCGGTTCTCCGGGGCGTTTTTCGTTGCCTGAAGCACGACAAGGTCGGCACTGCAGGCGGCAAACGTGATCAATCTCCGGTATTGCGCACCAGCAGCACCGGCACATCGGCGATCTTCAGCACCCCTTCGGCGACACTTCCCAACAGCAGGTGCATCAGGCCGCCAATGCCATGGGTGCCCATCACCAGCAGGTCCGCTCCCCACTTGCTGGCGTCGTCCATGATGACACTGGCGATACGATCACCCCAGCTTTCGATGATGGCGGTTTCCGGCACCACACCCAGCGCCTCGGCGCGCGTCCGTGCCTGCGACAACACCTGTTCGCCCGCCTCACGAATCGAACCCTGCAACTCCGCGGCATCCAGAAACTCGGCTCCCCCCCAGCCAAACTGCGCCAGATCCACCACGTGCACCATCTTCACGGCAGCACCAACCTCCTTGGCCAGCTTGCACGCTTCAGCCAGGGCCAATGCCGATGTTTCGCTATCATCAACCGGCACAAAAATACGCTGATACATGGTGACCTCCCGTCTCGACACACGATTGAATTGCTGTATTCATACTAGATTACCGGCGCCGAGGAAAGTATTGATAAAGATTAACAGCGGGTGCAGTATGACAAAAACCCTCGCAACAGGTTAACGCATGGCACGCCTCACCTTGCCGGAGATCGACAACCCGGTGTTCGACTGCCGGCTCGACATCCGCATCAGCGATATCAATTATGGCGGCCATCTGGGCAACGATGCCGCGTTGCGCTTCGCCCACGAGGTCCGGCTGCGGTTCCTGCAAAGTCTTGACTGCACCGAGATGGATGTTTACGGTGCCGGCATCATCATGAGCGACGCGGCGGTGATCTACCGCAACGAGGCCTTCCATGGTGACACGCTGGCATTCAGCCTCGGCATCACCGACTTTAGCCGCTGCGGCTGCGATTTCATTTACCAAGCCCGACGCATGAGCGACAATGCCGCAATACTGCATATCAAGACCGGCATTGTCTTCTTTGACTACCAGCAGCGGAAAGCAACCGCTGTACCAGCCGCCTTTGCCGCGCAATTCAGACTGAAACAAGAAGGAGTCGCGACATGAAGAACTACCCCACGAACAGTCCGGAAGCCCTTGCCCGCATCCTTGCCATGTTCATGATTACCGATGGCGAAATGGAAGCGCGCGAGATCGAATCCATGGAAAGCCTGAACGTCTATGAAATCATCGGCCTGTCGCGCAAGCGCTTCATTGAGGTACTGGCCAAGTACTGCGACGACGTCTCCGACGAAGCTGAAAACGACGGCACCATCCATCTGCTGTCGCCACAGCGCGTCAACGAGGTGCTGGACTTGATCACCGATCGCAGCAAGCGCCTGCTGTGCTGCGCCATCGCGCTGGACATCTGCAAGGCCGACAGCGCGATCAGCGACCCGGAAATGCTGCTGCTGCGCCACATGATGCAGCACTGGCAGCTGTCGCTGGAAGACCTGGAAAACGAATTCATCCGCCAGTAACACCCTGGCGCGCCCTGTAGCTGAACCATAATCAGCGCAGGCACTGCTGCACCGCAACGGCCACCCTGAGTGGCCGCTTTCGTTCGGCAACTACCATCCAACACGAGCCCATCACATGCACCAGAAATTCACCGGCAGCGAGCAGTACATTGCCACCCCCGACCTGATGACCGCGGTCAACGCCGCCATCACCCTGGAACGTCCGCTACTGATCAAGGGCGAGCCCGGCACCGGCAAGACCATGCTTGCCGAACAACTGGCGAAGGCGCTGGGCAAGCAGCTGATCGTGTGGCCGGTCAAATCCACCACCAAGGCGCAGCACGGCCTGTACGAGTACGATGCCGTATCGCGCCTGCGCGACTCGCAGCTCGGCAACGAGCGCGTGCACCACATCAGCAACTACATCGTCAAAGGCAAGCTGTGGCAGGCGTTCGAGGCCAGCGAGGCACCGGTGCTGCTGATCGACGAAATCGACAAGGCCGACATCGAGTTCCCCAACGACCTGCTGCGCGAACTGGACCAGATGGAGTTCTTCGTGCACGAGACGCAGGAGCAGATCAAGGCCCACCAGCGTCCCATCATCGTCATCACCTCCAACAACGAGAAAGAGCTGCCCGACGCCTTCCTGCGCCGCTGCTTCTTCCACTACATCCGCTTCCCCGATCAGGACACCCTGCAGCGCATCGTCAACGCCCACTTCCCGACGCTGCGTGACAGCCTGCTGCGCAGTGCGCTGGAAGGCTTCCTCGCCATTCGCGAGCTGCCCGGCATCAAGAAGAAACCGTCGACCTCGGAGCTGCTGGACTGGCTGCGTCTGCTGCAGGCCGACGGCACGCCGGACGATGCCATCCAGAATGGCGGCGTACCGCCGTTTGCCGGCGCCCTGCTGAAGAACGAGCAGGACATGTCGCTACTGGAGCGCATCCTCAACGCCACCCGCGCGCGCCGCAACTGACCATGAATGAAGCCTGGACCGCCAAGCTGCAGCAGTTCGACCAGCAACTGCAGTTGGCCGCAAGGAGCGAGCACACGCGCGAGGCCTACGCGCGCGATATTGCCTATCTCGCCAGGCTGACCCGGCTGGAGCAGCCGGAACAGGTCAACACCCTCGCCGTGCAGCGGGCGCTGGCGCAGTTGCGCCACCAGGGGCTGTCGCCGCGCTCGCTGGCGCGCATCCTGTCCAGCTGGCGCAACCTGTTCCACTGGATGATCCGGCAGGAGCACATTGCGGCCAACCCTTGCGCCGGCCTGCGACCGCCACGGGCACCGCAACGCCTGCCCAAGGCGCTCAGCGTCGACGCTACCATGCAGCTGCTGGACCAACCCAGCGAGGGGCGACTGCAATGGCGCGACCACGCCATGTTTGAATTGATGTACTCCTCCGGCCTGCGCCTGAGCGAAACCACCTCACTCAATGTTGCCGACCTCGACCTGTCACAACAGCTGGTCAAGGTCAGCGGCAAGGGCAAGCGCGAACGGCTGCTGCCGGTTGGTCGCAGTGCCGCCGACGCGCTGCGCCGCTGGCTGGAAGTGCGCGGCAGCACCCAGGATGACGCGCTATTCGTGTCGGAACAGGGAACACGGCTGTCGTCGCGGCAACTGGCACGGCGACTGGAAAAATGGCGACTGCAAAGCGACTGCGAGCAGCACGTGCACCCGCACATGCTGCGCCACTCGTTTGCCAGTCACATCCTGCAGTCATCCGGCGATCTGCGCGCGGTGCAGGAAATGCTGGGCCACGCCAACCTGGCCACCACCCAGATCTACACCAGCCTCGACTTTCAGCATCTGGCCAAGGTCTACGACGGCGCCCACCCGCGCGCCAAGAAGACACCGGACAACTCGTAACGCGCGGCGCTCAGTACTGCGCGCCGAGGCTGAAATAGCCGGTCCACTGCCCGCCCTTTGCATTGCCGACCCCGACCGACCACGGCCCCAGCACGGTGTCCGCACCCAGAAACAGCGTCATACCCGGCAACCAGCTGCTATTGCGCTGATCCCACACCGTGCGCCACGCCTTGCCGGCCTCGAACGACACCCCGGCATACAGCCCGGAGCCGAGCGCCGACGGCAAGCCGGCGGCACGCCAGTACAGCATGCTGCGCAGCAAGGCGGTGCGACTGGCCAGCAGCTCGCCCGGCTGATAGCCGGACAGGTTGTTGAAGCCGCCCAGCGCATAGACCATGCCGTCGCCGCGCCCGAAGGAGCCGTCAAACCGCGCGGTGGTGCGCAGCGTGACATCGCGCGGCAGCAGCTGCGCCGCGTCTAGACGGATGCCGATACTGTGATAGCGCTCATCCAGCGCCATGGTGTACGGCGCCGACAGCGAGAACTGTGCCGCCATGCCCTGCCGCGGCCAACGTGGATTGTCCAGCTGGTCGTAGTTGAACAGCATCCGCACGCCGCGCGCACTCTGCCGCTCGCGCGCATCGTCGTAGACCGCCGCGCCGGTTTTCAGCCGCAGCGCGGTGCGGCTCTGGTACACCCCCAGCCGCAATTCACCGAACTGCCGGAAATCCCAGCCCAGATCGGCATTGGCCTGCGTGGTACCGAAGATGAAATCCGCCTCGCGCCGGTGGCCGGGCGAGTACAACGAATACAGCCGGTCCTCGTAACGCGCCGACAGGCTGGCGAACAGCTGGCTGTCGGTCGCCAGCGGCTGGTACCACTCGCTGCGCAGCATCGGCTCCTCGCCCAGCCGCAATTCGTTGAGCCACATGCCGCCGGCCGCGTTCAGCCAGCTGCGCTTGTGCTCGCCCAGCAGCGCAAAGCTGGCACGACCATGGGTGGCGCTACTCAGACTCAGGCCGGCGCGCAGGTAATTGGGGCCGACAAAGCGCTCTTCCGCCGTCACCCGTGCCACATTCTGCCCCTGCTCGAACGCGGTACGGTAGGACAGCCGCTCCAGGTCGCCATCGGCAAACACCTCGGTCAACCGACGGTGAAAGGTGTCCAGCGGCAGCGCGGTGGAAGCGGCCGACAGCCGCTGCTGCAGCGCCTGCGGGTCGACAAAGTCGAAATTGCCGGCCACCTCGACGCGGTCGATGCGCGCCGACAGCGGCGCCCGCCTCGTCGCCTGCCTGGCGGCATAGTGCTCTGCCGGCAGCGCGAACGGCGCCAGTTGCGCGGCGATGCCCTGCGCCGCGCGCCGGCCGGCTTCGACGATGTCGGCATTGCGCGCAAAATCGGCGGGAGAAAAGCCGTCCAGGATTGGCCGCAACAGCAAGTCCTGCGGCCGCATCTTCGCCAGCTGCTCCTTGCTGTTGCGCGCCACCATCAGGTAGCTGGTCTGGTCCAGCACATTGATGAAGCTGCGCAGCTGCTCCGCCTTCAGCGGCGGGGTGCCGACATCGATCACCAGCAGCACGTCGGCGCAGCCACCGAGCAGCTCTTCCACCGGCAGCTGCCGCGCCAGGCCGCCATCCACCAGTAGTCGACCGTCATGCTCCACCACATCGAACAGCCCCGGCACCGCCATGCTGGCGCGCATCGCCAGGCTCAGGTCACCACGGTCAAACACCACCGCATCGCCGCTTTCCAGATCGGTGGCCACCGCGCGAAACGGGATCGACAAGCGGTCGAAGCTGGGCTCGTCGCGGGCGCGGGTCAGCTCGCGGATGAACAGGTCGATGGCCTGAGAATTGATCGCGCCGCGCGGAATGCGCAGCTCACCGTCGCGCACGCCAAAGGACAGATCGAAGTAATTGACCAGATCGCCCTGCTTGCGCAGGTAGGGTACGTCCTGCCGTGCCGGCTTGCCCGACAGCAGTACATCCCAGTCGGCATGGCGAAACAGCCCGGCCATCTCGTCCAGAGCACGACCGCTGGCGTAGGCGCCGCCGATCAGGGCGCCGGCACTGGTGCCCGCGATGCAGGCCACCGGCACCCGCAAGCGCTCCAGCTCCTGCAGCACGCCCAAGTGGGCAAAACCGCGCGCCCCGCCCCCACCGAGTACCACCCCCAGCCGTGGCGGAGTGGCGGCATGAACCAGCAGCGGCAACAGCAGCAAGACGACGGCCAGGTGCAAGCGCCAAGATCCGGAAAAAAGCATAGGCAGTAATGACTCTTTCTGTTATTGGTCCGAGATACGATAATATAGCGGGATAATCACGTTACCCTGGCCTTCAACCTCGCCGAGTCCATCTCCACGTAATGATCGACAACATTAAAACCATTCTGGGATCCCTGGTCGGGAAGAAAAAACCCAGCGACAGCACCGTCTCCGCCACCTTGCTGGTGAAAAACCTGCCAAGTGACGAGTATTACACGGCGCTGATCGAGGTCATCAAGGCGGTCAGCAAGATCAACAAGGATGCCACGGTCACCCTGAAGGACCGCATCAGCACCCTGCTCTACGTCGACGGCCAGTCCGTGGGCATGCACAGCAAGCTGTGCAGTGAATTCCTGCGCGGCTCGCCGCGTTCAAAATCGTTCCTGCCCAGCATCCTGTCCTACTGGACCGAACTGTCCAACGGTTACCAGCTGTGCCTGCGCCAGATGCACAGCGCCAAGAATTTTGTCGTCGACGGCAACATCGAGCTGGCCACCGCCCGCGCGCTGCACCACCAGCTAAGCCTGGTGAAATGGAGCGCGCTGCGCTACATCTCGGCCGAGGGCAACACCTGGCAGCAAGCCTATCACCTGTACCAGTTCGCAGAGCAGGAACAGTTCCACACCAAGCGCATTGCGCTGTACGACCGGCTGAACAGCAGCATTTCCCCGGAAGAGCTGCTGATCCAGGCGGCGATGCTGCACCTGGCGCAGACCGACAACCTGCTGCCGCAGGAAATCGAGGCCATCCACCTGCTGCTGGAACGACTGGTGGAAGGCGTGCAGCTGGAACTGCAGGCCACGCAAAGCGAATTCCAGTACGTGATCAACCTCGACATGCCCGCCGCGCCGCAACTGCTGCGCCGCGGCGTGCTGGGTAAGGGCTGCCGCTACTGGTCCGGCGACCACGTCGTCAACCGGCTTGCCGACCTGATCCTCGATTTTGACCAGGGCATCCCGGAAGCCTTTGCCCGCGCGCTGCCGGAAATGAGCCTGGATCTGTGGCGCGACATGCTGCAGAAACTGTCGACGCGCTGGTCACAGGATGGCGGCAAGTCGATGCGCCGTCACGAACGCCTGTCGTCGACCGGCCAGGCGCGGGTGGAAGTCGGGTTTGAGCGCATCGCCCACCACCTGAAAGTCAACCGCACCCTGCCGCTGGGCGACGACAACCTGGTGCCGGAATGGCGGGTCAACGACACCAGCGAAGTCGGCATGGGGCTGATCTACATCGGCCGCGCGGTGGAAAGCCTGATCATCGGCCGCAGCATCTGGGTGTCGCAAAAAGACCGCCCCAACCAGCTCGGCATCATCCGCCGCGTGCAGCGCCTGCCGGAAGGCGGCACCCGCATCGGCGTGGAGCTGCTTGGCAGCCTGCCATTGCCGGTGATCCTCAGCGAAAACGAGCGAGAGGCAATCTCCAACCACAACGGCCTGTACATCACGCAGACCAATGCCCAGAAAGGCAAGCGCGTCTTCATCGTGCCCAAGTCCTTTGCCAAGCCGGGCAAGCTGCTCAATTTCCTCGCCAACGGCAAGTCCTACCAGATCCGCATCAGCAGCGTGATCAGCCAATTCGAGGACTGCCACCAGGTCGAATTCGAGACCCTGGAACGGCTCAGCGACTGAACTTGGTTTCCATCCGGCCAAAAAAGGCGGTCACCACTGGTGACCGCCTTTTTCATGCCCGCCTGACAGCAAGCCTGCTCACGCCGCCCGCCCCAGTACCGCGTCCAGCCAGCGCGTCGGCAGCAGCCGCTTCAGCCACCAGAACAGGTGCGTCGGAAAGGTGACCCGGTAGCGCGCCGCCGGCCGTGCGGCCAGCAAGGCCCGCTCCACCTTGGCCAGCACCGCCGTCGCCGGCAAGGTGAACGGCGCGGCGTGGCCTTCCTTCTTCAGCCGCAGCAACTGCTTTTCGTAAGAGGCGCGGTGCGCACTGTGCGCGATGTCGATGTTGGCCAGAAACTTGGCCAAGGCATTGGGACGGAAGCGGCTCTCGATCGGGCCCGGCTCGATCAGGCTGATATGGATGCCGCTCCCGGCCAGCTCCAGCCGCAGGGTGTCGCACAATCCTTCCATCGCGTACTTGCTGGCGTTGTAGGCGCCGCGATACTTCATCGCGGCAAACCCCAGCACCGAGCTGTTGAACAGTACGCGGCCATACCCCTGGCGCCGCATCACCGGTAACACCGCATTCAGCAGCTCCCAGGCGCCGAACAGGTTGGTCTCGAACTGCGCCCGCATCGCGTGGCGCGGCACGTCCTCGGCAGCGCCGGGCTGGCCGTATCCGGCATTGTTGAACAGCGCGTCCAGCGTGCCGCCGGTGCGGCGCAGCACCTCGGCCACCGCGGCGTGGATGCTGGCGCTGTCGTCCACATCCAGCGACAGCGCTTCCAGCCCCTGCTGCTGCAGACGGCTGACGTCCTCCGCCTTGCGCGCGCTGGCGAACACGCGCCAGCCCTTTGCGGCCAACCCTTGTGCCACCACCAGACCAATGCCGGACGAACAGCCGGTAATCAAGATGCTTTTGGCCGCCACGCTGCCACCCTTTCGTCAATCATTCAGGCCGCCACGATAAACAGCCGCTCGCCGGGGGTCAAACGCAACAGGCGTGTTGCCATGCGTCGCGCACGGGCAAACACAGGCGCCACTTTGTGCGGACGCAGAAAACACCTACAATGGCGACCGGTAAACCGAACAATGCATGAGGAATAAGGTAATGGCCAAATCCGCCAAGGCGCCGGCAAGCTTCGAAAGCTCGCTGGCACAACTGGAAGACATCATCCAGGCAATGGAAAGCGGCGACATGCCGCTGGATGCGGCACTCGCCTCCTACAAGCAGGGCATCGAACTGATGAAGTTCTGCCAGGCCAAGCTGGCCGATGCCGAACAACAGCTGCGGGTGCTGGAAAACGGCGAACTCAAGCCACTGGACATCAGCCATGAGCAATGAAAACTTTGTCGGCTGGATGACCGCCACCCAGCAATACGTCGAAAGAGCACTGGAAGCGGCACTGCCGGACGAACAGCGCGCCCCGCAGCAACTGCACCAGGCGATGCGCTACAGCACGCTGCAGGGCGGCAAGCGCGTGCGCCCGCTGCTGGCGTTCGCCGCCGGTGAGCTGGTTGCCGCCGATGCGGCCAACCTTGCCCGCGTGGCCTGTGCCGTGGAGATGATCCACGCCTACTCGCTGGTACACGACGACATGCCGTGCATGGACGACGATGTGCTGCGCCGCGGCAAGCCGACCTGTCACGTCGCCTACGACGAGGCCACCGCACTCCTGGTCGGCGACGCCTTGCAGACACTGGCCTTTGAACTGCTCAGCCGGCCGATGGACGGGGTACTGCCGCAACAGCAGCTGGCCATGGTGACCACCCTCGCTACCGCCTCTGGCCACGCCGGCATGGCCGGCGGCCAAGCCATCGACCTCGCCAGCGTTGGCCGCAGCCTGAACCAGACCGAGCTGGAGTTCATGCACTGCATGAAAACCGGCGCCCTGATCCGCGCCGCGGTGCTGCTCGGCGCCATGTGCGGCCAACCTCTGAGTGCCGAGCAGACCGACAGCCTCGACCATTTCGCCAAGCGCATGGGGCTGGCCTTCCAGGTGGTCGACGACGTGCTGGATGTCGAAGCCGACACCGCCACCCTCGGCAAGACCGCCGGCAAGGACGAGGCCAACGACAAGCCGACCTACGTCAGCCTGATGGGCCTGCAGGAAGCCAAGCAGTTTGCCCGCGAACTCTACAACGACGCGCTGGCCGCGCTGGCACCGTTTGGTGACAAGGCCGCGCGTCTGAAACAGCTGGCCGACTACATCGTCGCCCGCTCGTTCTGAACGACAACACAACACAACAACAATATGACCACACTGCTCGACACCATCCACAGCCCGGCGGACCTGCGCCAGCTGAAACGCGGCGACCTACCGCAGCTTGCGCGCGAGCTGCGCGAATTCATCGTCGAATCGGTGAGCAAGACCGGCGGACACTTCGCCTCCAACCTCGGCAGCGTGGAGCTGACCGTCGCCCTGCACTACGTGTTCAACACCCCGGACGACCGTCTGGTGTGGGACGTCGGCCACCAGACCTATCCGCACAAGATTCTCACCGGCCGCCGCGAGCGCATGGGCAGCATGCGCCAGCAGGGCGGCCTCGCCGGCTTTCCCAAGCGTGACGAATCCGAGTACGACACCTTCGGCGTCGGCCATTCGTCCACTTCCATCGGCGCCGCGCTGGGCATGGCGGTCGCAGCACAGCTGCAGGGCATCGAGCGCCACTGCGTCGCCATCATCGGCGACGGTTCGATGACCGCCGGCCAAGCGTTCGAGGCGCTGAACAACGCCGGCGCGATGGACACCAACCTGCTGGTGATCCTCAACGACAACGACATGTCGATCTCGCCCAATGTCGGCGCGCTCAACAACTACCTGGCCAAGATCATGTCCGGCCGCTTCTATGCCGCCGTGCGCCAAGGCTCCAACAAGGTGCTGAGCGGCATCGCCCCGCCGCTGCGCGACATCGCCAGCAAGGTGGAAGAACACGTGAAGGGCTTTTTCACGCCCGGCACGCTGTTCGAGGAGTTCGGCTTCAACTACATCGGCCCGATCGACGGCCACGATGTCGACGTGCTGACCGACACCCTCAACAACATAAAGAGCCTGAAAGGCCCGCAGTTCCTGCACATCGTCACCAAGAAGGGTCAGGGCTACAAGCTGGCCGAAAACGATCCGGTGAAATACCACGGCGTGACCAAGTTCGACCCGGCCAACGGCCTGGTCGGCAGCAAGAGCGGCGGCAAGCCGCAGTACACCCAGGTGTTCGGCGACTGGATCTGCGACATGGCCAAGCTCGATTCGCGCCTGGTCGGCATCACCCCGGCGATGCGCGAAGGCTCCGGCCTGGTGCGCTTCGAGCAGGAATATCCGCAGCGCTACTTCGACGTCGCCATCGCCGAGCAGCACGCGGTGACCTTTGCCGCCGGCCTCGCCTGTGACGGCCTGAAGCCGGTGGTGGCGATCTACTCCACCTTCCTGCAGCGCGCCTACGACCAGCTGATCCACGACGTGGCGCTGCAGAACCTGCCGGTGGTGTTCGCCATCGACCGCGCCGGCCTGGTCGGCGCCGATGGCCCGACCCACGCCGGCTCCTTCGACCTGTCCTTCCTGCGCTGCATCCCCAACATGACGGTGATGGCGCCCTCCGACGAGAACGAGTGCCGCCAGATGCTGTACACCGCGTTCACGCTGGATGGCCCGAGCGCGGTGCGCTACCCGCGCGGCACCGGCCCTGGCGCCGCCATCGTGCCGGAAATGTCGGCACTGCCGCTGGGCAAGGGCCACATCCGCCGCCAGGGTCAGGGCAAGGTGGCGATCCTCGCCTTCGGCAGCATGGTGACGCCGGCGCTGCAGGCGGCCGCAGCGTTCGACGCCACCGTCGCCGACATGCGCTTCGTCAAGCCACTGGACGCCGAGCTGGTGAAACAGCTGGCCGCCAGCCACGAGCTGATCGTCACCGTCGAGGAAAACGCCATCATGGGCGGTGCCGGCAGTGCCTGTGGCGAAGTGCTGGCTGCGGCCAACGTACAGGTGCCGCTGCTGCACCTGGGCTTGCCGGACGACTACGTCGAGCACGGCGACCCCGCCATGCTGCTGGCCGGCTGCGGTCTCGACGCCGCCGGCATCGAAGCCAGCATCGCCGCCCGTCTGGGGCAGTAACCCGCATCGCCGGAGGGCGCGCGCATGAGTAACTGGGATCTGGGCAGCTGGCTGTCACTGGCCGATTCGCCGTATGCCGCGCTGCCGGCCATCGTCACCAGCCTCGGCATCGGCCTGCTGATGGGGGTGGAACGCGAACGCAAGAAGCGCACGCTGGCCGGCATCCGCACCTTCCCGATGACTGCGGTGTTCGGCTGCCTGCTGGCGGTGCTGTCGCAGCACGGCAGCCCGAACTGGCTGCTGCCGGCGCTGGGCCTGCTGGTGATCGCCAGCCTCGGCTTCCTGCCGCTAGGCCGCGAGGCGGAGGAAAACGAGCCGCGCACCACCACCGTGGTGGCGCTGGTCGTGGCCTACGGTCTGGGCCTGCTCTCCGCCAACGGCCTGGAAGAACTGGCCGTCGCCGTCGCCATCATCGTCACCGCCTTGATGTACCTGAAGCCGGAGTTGAGCGGCATCAGCCAGCGCCTAGACCGCCGCGACCTGCTGGCGCTGCTGCAGTTCGCCGCCCTCACCTTCATCGTGCTACCGGTGCTGCCGAACCAGGGTTTCGGCCCCTATGCCGCCTTCAATCCGTACCGGGTCTGGCTGATGGTGGTGCTGATCGTCGGCGTCGGCCTTGCCGGCTACTTCGCGGTGCGCATGCTCGGCGAGCGCGTCGGCACCCCGGTACTGGGCATCCTCGGCGGCCTGGTATCCACCACCGCCACCAGCCTGGTCTATGCCCGTGCCGCGCGCGACAATCCGGCCTCGGTGATGCTGTCGGCACGGGTAATCCTGCTCGCCAACCTGGTACTGTTCGTGCGACTGGCGCTGATCACCATCGCAGTGGCGCCGGCGGCACTGGAAGGCGCCATCCTGCTGATGGCACCGCCGCTGCTGCTCGGCCTGCTGACGGTGATGCTGCGCCCGCGCCATCCCGCCAATGACCAGCAAGAGACGCCGGCGCTGCAGCTGAGCAACCCGGCGGAGCTGAAACTGGCGCTCAGCTTCGCGCTGGTGTTCGCCATCGTGCTGGTGTGCAGCGCGTGGCTGAACGACCTGTTCGGCCAGCGCGGTGTGTACGTGATCGCGCTGATCTCCGGCCTCAACGACGTCGACGCCATCACCCTGACCGCGCTGGAGATGCTGGGCAAGCAGCAACTGGCGCTGATGCCGACGCTGCTGGCGATCAGCATCGCCATCACCAGCAATACCCTGTTCAAGTTCGGGCTGATCTCCAGCCTCGGCGGCCGCCTGCTGGCGCTGCGCTGTCTGCCGACCTTCGTGGTGATGCTGCTGGGGCTGGGCATCGGGCTCTGGCTCAACCTGATCGCGGGCTGAGCCGGCCCGGCGCTCAGAACCTGTTCAAAGTCTCGCGAGCTAGAGCGAGACAAGGCGAAAACGGCTGAGGAAGCGGAGTTGACATGGGGTCAATGAGCATTCCGAAGCCGTTTTCAACGCGGTATCGCCCCATGTTGAGATCAGTCGCAGCAGACATTGAACAGGTTCTCAGGCGTCGGCGCCAACTGCGCGCAGCCGCTCGCGGATCGCCTCCGGAATCGACACCGTCTTGCCGGCCTGGTAATCGACCCACACCAGCGTCGCCTCGCCCACCGCGTAAACGGTGTCGGCATCGCCCTCGATCCTGAAGTGGTGACGCAGCTTCAGGCTGCTGCGGCCAACCTTTTCCACCTCGATACTGATCAGCACCGTCGCCGGATAGGTCATCTCGCGCTTGTAGACACAGCTGGTGCTGCCCAGCACCGGGCCGATGCCCTGCGGGTCGATCGGGTAGCCGATGTCGTCCAGCCACTCGACGCGGATCTGCTCCATGTAGCGGAAGTAGCAGGTGTTATTGAGGTGGCCGACCGCGTCCATATCGCCCCAGCGCATGCTGATGCGGCGGGTGTCGAGCAGTGGCAGGATTTTTTCCATAGTGGGCTCCGGTATCAGGTTGCATTGCAGCATGCGATCATAGCGCGCTACTGACGTTAACGTCAGCACGCCACCGTGCAACACAGTGTTCCGCATGCGCTAGAATGGCCGGCTTACTCGCCTTATGCTCATCATGGCCAAACTCTTCTTCCGCTACGCCGCTATGAACAGCGGCAAAAGCACGCAACTGCTGCAGATCGCCAACAACTACGAATCGATGGCCAAGACGGTGCGGCTGTACACCGCCGCCATCGACGACCGCTTCGGCGTCGGCAAGATCACCTCGCGCCTCAATATCCAGCGCGATGCGCTGACCTACGACGACAATTTCGATTTTCTGGGCGCAGACTATGCCGACATCGCCTGCGTGCTGATCGACGAGGCACAGTTCCTGACACCACAGCAGGTACAACAGCTGCACCGGCTGGCCCATACCCGCCACGTGCCGGTGATCTGCTTCGGCCTGCGCAGCGATTTTCGCGGCGAGCCCTTCCCCGGCGCGGCCTGGCTGCTGGCGCTGGCGGAAGATATCGAAGAGATCAAGACCATCTGCCACTGCGGTCGCAAGGCCACCATGCACATCCGCCGCGACGGCGACGGGCGGCGCATCAAGGAAGGGCCGCAGGTGGAGATCGGCGACGAGGCCCGCTACCACGCGGTGTGCGCCAAGTGCTTCTACGCCTGAGCGTCAACTCCACACCTCTCCGGCAATCTCGCCAGCGCCCAGCGCTGGCGTTTTTATTGGCCACATCCCGCGCGCGGCCACGCCGCTAACCGGCCGGCGCGAGTACTGATTACGGGGTACGCGTCTCGCTTGCGGCCAACCTTGCCCGACCCCGTGCACCCGTCACACCCCCTCCCACCCGAACCATCATCGCGCGCCGATGCCGTCGCCAACCGGCTTTTCCTGAGCCCGCCGCAGTCTCGCCTTTCTGTGGCGCCGGCCTTGGCACTATAAAGAACTGCCACCCCGTTCCCCGTCACAAGGAGCGTCCCATGTTGCCAGCCGGTAGTCAGGATGCGGTCGACAGTTTCTATCACCTGCACGGCGAGGACCCGGCCGCACTGCCGTGCCAGGGGCTGGCCTGCTTTGCCGCCCGCGCGCAGGCACCGGCGGCGTGGCGCGCGGCGCAGCAGCAGGACCGCGGCCTGTACTGCCACGGCCTGTGCCACCTGCCACCGGGGGCACCACCAGTGCGCCCGCATATCGCCAGCCTGCTGCCGCATAGCGTGCTGCTGGACAACGTGCTGGCCGGCGGCATCCACGACTTCGGCGCCTACCTGGCGCGCGGCGGCGGCGTGGCGCTGCAGCAGGCGCGCCGCATGAGCCAGGTGGCGCTGCTGCAGGCGCTGGACGACAGCGGCCTGCGCGGTCGCGGCGGTGCGGGTTTTCCGGCCGGCCGCAAGTGGCGCGCCGCGGCGGCGGCCAGCGGCAGCCGCAAATACCTGGTGGTGAACGCCGACGAAGGCGACCCCGGCAGCTTTTCCGACCGCTACCTGCTGGAAGACGACCCGTATTGCCTGATCGAAGGCTGCCTGATCGCGGCGCAGGCGATTGGCGCCCGCCATGGCGTCATCTACCTGCGCAAGGAGTACCCGCACGCCGCACGCGTGCTGCAGGTCGCGCTGCAACAGGCACGCGATGCCGACTGGCTGGGGACGGATTTCGAGCTGACGCTGCACATCGGCGACGGCAGCTACCTGTGCGGCGAGGAAACCGCGCTGCTCAATGCGCTGGAAGGCAAACGCCCCGAGGCGCGGCTGCGCCCGCCACAAATCACCACGCACGGGCTGCATGGCCAGCCCACGCTGCTGCACAACGTGGAAACCCTGTGCGCGGTACCGTGGCTGATCCGCCACGGCGCGGCGGCCTACGCCGCACTGGGGGTTGGCCGCAGCCGTGGCAGCAAGCTGTTGTCGCTGAACGCCAGCTTCAACCGCCCCGGCCTGTACGAGGTGCCATTCGGCCTGCCGCTGCACGCCATCGTGACCGAGCTGGGACAGGGGCTGCGCCACGGCCAACTGCGCGGACTGATGATAGGCGGGCCGCTGGCCGGCCTGGTACCGCCGGCACTGCTGGACACACCGCTGGACTACGAGGCGCTGCACGCCATCGGCTGCGCCGTCGGCCACGGCGGCGTGATCGCCTTTGCCGACGATACCCCGCTGCTGGCCATCATGGCCGAGGTGTTCCGCTTTGGCGCGCGCGAGTCCTGCGGCAAGTGCACCCCCTGCCACTACGGCGCCGCCGAGCTGGCGCGGCAGTTTGCCGCCGCGGCCAACGGCCAGGCCATCGACGGCGCCCGCTGCCGGGCACTGCTGGACAACCTGGCGCAGGCCAGCCTGTGCGGCCACGGCCGTGGTCTGGCCGAGTTCGCCCAAGCCCTGCAACGCCACTACCCGGAGGAGCTGCGCGCATGCCTCGCCTGATACTCAACGGCCAAGCCCATGACGTGCCGGCCGGCACGCTGCTGCTGGACGCACTCGCCGCTGCCGGCAGTCCAGTGCCGCAGTTGTGCCACGACGCGCGGCTGGCGCCCGGCGGTGGTTGCCGGCTGTGCCTGGTCGCCATCGACGGCCAGCCGCTGCCCCAGCCCGCCTGCGCCACCCGCACCGAAGACGGCATGGTGGTGCACAGCCATACCCCGACGCTGGAAACGCTGCGCCACAGCAACCTGCAACTGCTGGCAGAGCGCTACCCGACCGGCGCGGTGGTAGCGCATCCGGAACTGCCCTTTCATGCCCTGCTGCGCCAGTACCACATCCAGCCCGGCGGCAAAGTGACCGGCAACGGCTTTCACGACGACAGCCATCCCTATATCGGCGTGGACATGGACCGCTGCATCCACTGCCAGCGCTGCGTGCGTATATGCGACGAGGTGCAGGGCCAGTTCGTGTGGGCGGCGTGGGCGCGCGGCGAGCAGACCCGCATCGCCACCGCGCACGGCAACAGCATGCTGGCCGATGGCTGCGTCAGCTGCGGTGCCTGCGTCGACAGCTGCCCCAGCGGCGCGCTGTTCGACAAACCGGCAACGACCGCGCAGCAATGGACGCGCACCACCTGCGGCTACTGCGGCGTCGGCTGCCAGATGGATGTCGCCAGCGCCGATGGCCGCGTGGTGGCGGTGCGCCCGGCGCAGCACCCGGTGAACCGTGGCCACCTGTGTCTGAAGGGGCGCTACGGCTTCGAATTCAACCACGCCGCCGACCGCGTCACGCAACCGATGATCAGGCAGCACGGCGAGTGGCAGCCGGTGAGTTGGGACGAGGCGCTGAGCTTTGTCGCCAACCGCCTGCTGGCCATCCGCAGCCAACACGGGCCGGACGCCATCGG
The DNA here is from genome assembly GCF_028548395.1 of Vogesella indigofera. Lineage (NCBI taxonomy): Bacteria > Pseudomonadati > Pseudomonadota > Betaproteobacteria > Neisseriales > Chromobacteriaceae > Vogesella > Vogesella indigofera. Next base: position 760,566 of record NZ_JAQQLA010000003.1, read on the forward strand.
CGTGCTGGGCTCGGCGCGCGCCAGCAACGAGGAAAACTACCTGGCACAGAAGTTTGCCCGCGTGGTGATCGGCAGTAATAACGTGGACTGCTGCGCCCGCGTCTGCCACACCCCCAGCGCCAAGGCGCTGAAAACCATGCTCGGCACCGGCGCGGCCACCAACCACTTCGACGACATCGAGCAGGCCGCCACGATCCTGCTGTGCGGCTGCAACCCCACCGAGAACCACCCGGTGATCGGCGCCCGCATCAAGCAGGCGGTGCGCCGCGGCGCCCGGCTGGTGGTGATCGACCCCCGCCGCACCGAGCTGGCCGCCATGGCTGACCTCCACCTGGCGGTGCGCCCCGGCCATAACGTGCCGCTGCTCAACGCGATGGCCGCCACGCTGATCGAGGAAGATCTACTGGACCACGACTTCATCGCCGCGCGGGTGACCGGCTACGCCGAGCTGGCCGATTTCCTGCGCGACTACACACCGGAACGGGTCGCCTCCGGCTGCGGTGTGGCCGCCACCGACATCCGCGCCGCGGCACGGCTGTACGCGACACAAGGCCCGACGATGTGCCTGCACGGCCTGGGCGTCACCGAGCATCTGCAGGGTACCGAAGGCGTGATGTGCCTGATCAACCTGGCTCTGCTCAGCGGCAACCTGGGTAAACCCGGCAGCGGCATCAACCCCTTGCGCGGGCAGAACAACGTGCAGGGCGCCGCGCACATGGGCTGCGACCCGGTCACCCTGACTGGCGCGCAATCGTTTGCCGACGCCGGCGAGCGCTTCGTCGCCTACTGGGGCACGCCGCGGCCACAGAGCCGCGGACTGGACCTGCTGCAGATGATGGACGCCGCCCGCGACGGCGGCCTCAAGGCGTTGTGGGCGATGGGCTACGACATCTACCTGACGCTGGCCAACGAGGCCGCCACTGCGGCCTCGCTGGCGCAGCTGGAGCTGGTCATCGTGCAGGACCTGTTCCTCAACGAAACCGCGCGCCGCTTCGGCCACGTGTTCCTGCCGGCAGCCTCCTTCCTGGAAAAGGACGGCACCTTCATGAATGCCGACCGCCGCGTGCAGCACATCTGCCAGGTGGTACCGCCTCCCGGCGACGCGCTGCCAGACTGGCAGATCATCTGCCGCCTGGCCGCCGCCATGGGCCAGCCGGCAGGCTTCGACTTTGCCGATCCGCAAGCCATCTGGGACGAGATCCGCGCCCTGTGGCCGGCCGGGGCCGGCCTGAGCTACGCGCGGCTAGCGCAGGAAAGCCTGCACTGGCCCTGCCCGGATGAACAGCACCCCGGCACGCCGGTGCTGCACGGCTCGCAGTTTGCCACCAGCCAGACCGCCACGCTGGCGTGCATCCCGTTCCTGCCCAGCAGCGAGCAGCCGGATGACGACTATCCTCTGCTGCTGGTCACCGGCCGGGTGCTGACCCACTTCAACGCCGGCACCATGAGCTATCGCGGCCGCAATGCACTGCTGCGGCCGTCGGACACGCTGGACATGGCGCCGACGGACGCCGCGCGACTGGGCCTGCAACAGGGCGAGCGCGTGCGCATTCACAGTCGCTACGGCAGCGCGGTGCTGCCGCTGAACATCAGCGACGCACAGCAAGCGGGGCAGCTGTTTGCCAGCTTCCACCGCCCGGACCTGCTGCTGAACCGGCTGACCTCCGGCGTGCGCGACCGGCTGGTGCACGCCCCGGAGTACAAGCTGACCGCGGTGCGGGTGGAAAAGGCGACGGATTAACCGACAGGGGGAAACGCCATGGCGCTGTACGGTTTTGACGCCTTCTCGCCGGCACAGATCGCCGAGAAGATCGAGCAGGTCGGCGTCAGCAAGGCGCGGCTGCCGCTGCTGCAGATGGTGCTGCTGGGCATGCTGGCCGGCGCCTTCATCTCGCTGGGCGCGCTGTATTTCGTGCTGGTCGCGAGCGACAACACGCTGGGCTTTGCCGCCAGCCGCGTGCTGGGCGGCGTGGTGTTTTCCTTGGGGCTGCTGCTGGTGGTGGTGGCCGGTGCCGAGCTGTTCACCGGCAACAACCTGCTGATGATGGCCTGGGCCGATGGCCGCATCAGCAGCCACGCGCTGCTGCGCAACTGGGTGGTGGTGTGTGCGGCCAACTTTGCCGGCGCCGCCGGCATGGCGCTGCTGGTGTGGCTGTCCGGCCACCCGGCGATGAACAATGGCCGCGTGGCGGCGCTGGTGGTGACGCTGGCCGGCGCCAAGTGTGCGGCGCCGTTGGCTGCACTGTTCTGGAAGGGGGTGCTGTGCAATATCCTGGTGTGCCTGGCGGTATGGATGGCGATGGCCGGGCGCAGCGTCACCGACAAGTTCATTGCCGTCGTGTTCCCGATTTCGGCCTTTGTTGCCGCCGGCTTCGAGCACAGCATCGCCAATATGTATCTGATCCCGCTGGCGATGCTGTTGCAGGACAGCGTGCCGCCAGCGCTGGTATCGCCGGCACTGGGCGTGGCCGGCCTCTTGCGCAATCTGGCGGCGGTGATCGCCGGCAACATCCTCGGCGGCAGCGTGCTGGTGGCGCTGGTCTACCACCTGATCTACCGCCGCGACCAGCCGCCGCCGGCAGCGTAGCGCGCCGGCCGGCCGTGATCGCGGGCAGCGCCGCGACCATGATCTGGCGCCGGCGTTGCCCGGAATACCCCACTACAAAAGAAAAACGCCATCGCGGTGCGATGGCGTTTTGACTTGTATGCCGCAAACTTGCGGCCAACCTTGTCAGGCGGTGCCGCCGACGGTGAGGCCGCCGTCGATACGCAGCGTCGGCTGGCCGACGCCAACCGGCACGCTCTGGCCTTCCTTGCCGCAGACACCAACGCCCTCGTCCAGCGCCAGATCGTTGCCGATCATCGACACGTAGCCGAGCACGTCCGGGCCGTTGCCGATCAGGGTGGCGCCCTTCACCGGATAGGTCAGCTTGCCGTTCTCGATGCGCCACGCCTCGGAGGCGGAGAACACGAACTTGCCGCTAGTGATGTCGACCTGACCACCGCCGAAGTTGGCCGCATAGATGCCGTCCTTGACCGAGGCGATGATCTCTTCCGGCGCCTTGTTGCCAGCCAGCATGTAGGTATTGGTCATCCGCGGCATCGGGATGTGGGCGTAGGATTCGCGGCGGCCGTTACCGGTCGGCGCCACCCCCATCAGCCGCGAGTTCATCGCGTCCTGCATATAGCCCTTGAGGATACCGTCCTCGATCAACACGGTGCGATTGGTGGCGTTGCCTTCGTCGTCGATCGACAGCGAGCCGCGGCGTGCCGACAGCGTGCCGTCATCGACCACGGTGACGCCGGCGGCGGCCACGCGCTGGCCGATCATGCCGGAGAACGCCGAGGTGCCCTTGCGGTTGAAGTCGCCCTCCAGACCGTGGCCGATGGCCTCGTGCAGCAGCACCCCCGGCCAGCCGGAGCCGAGCACCACCGTCATCTGTCCGGCCGGGGCCGGCCGTGCTTCCAGATTGACCAGCGCCTGTTGCACCGCCTTCTGCGCGTGATGCTCGATCACCGCGTCGGTAAACTGCGTCAGGTCGTAACGGCCACCGCCGCCACTGCTACCCATCTCGCGACGGCCGTCCTGCTCGGCGATCACCGTCACCGAGATGCGCACCAGCGGCCGCACGTCGGCGGCGCGCACGCCGTCATGACGCGCGACGTAGACTACGTCGTACTCTGCGGCCAAGCCGGCCATCACCTGGATCACGCGCGGGTCGATGGCGCGCGCCAGCCGCTCGATGCGCTCCAGGATCGACACCTTGGCCTCTGCCGGCAGGCTGCCGACCGGGTCGATCGCCGGATACAGGCCGCTGCCGCGACGCAGTGCCACCGCGCCGGCATTGCCGTGGCCGCCGACGGCGCCGATGGCGCGCACCGCATCGGCGGCCTCGCCCAGCGCAAAGGCGCTGATGTCGTCGGAGTAGGCAAACGCGGTCTTGTCACCGGACACCGCACGCACGCCGACACCCTGGTCGATGCTGAAGCTGCCGGCCTTGACGATGCCCTCTTCCAGGCTCCAGCCTTCGCTGCGCGTGTACTGGAAATACAGGTCGGCATAGTCGACCTGATGCTGCAGCATGCGGCCGAGGGTGGCCTCGATCACCTGTTCGTTGACGCCGTACGGCGCCAGCAGCAGGCTGTCTGCGATGGAAATGGCGTTGCTCATGACTTTTGCTTTCAGGAAAAAACGCGGTGCGACAGCGCCGGCAGCCGGGTGCGCACCGAGTGTATGATTTCGGGGTCGATCTCGGCGATGACCACGCCTTCGCCCTTGTCCAGCTGGGCGACAATGCGCCCCCACGGGTCGATCACCATGCTCTGGCCATGGGTCTTGCGGCCGTTCTCGTGGCTGCCGCCCTGTGCCGAGGCCAGCACGTAGCACTGGTTTTCGATGGCGCGGGCGCGCAGCAGCACTTCCCAGTGCGCCTCGCCGGTCTGTGCGGTGAACGCCGCCGGCAACACCAGCAGGTCAAACGGCGCCATCTGGCGGAACAGCTCGGGGAAGCGCAGGTCGTAGCAGATGCCGAAGGCGATGTCGGCCAGCGGCGTTTCCGCGCGCAGCGGCTGGCTGCCGGCGACGATGCTGTCCGATTCGCAGTAGCGCTCGCCGTTGCCGGTAAAGCCGAACAGGTGGATCTTGTCGTAGCGGCTGTGCACGCTGCCGTCCGGCGCGAACAGCAGCAGGCTGTTCAACACCTTGTTGTCGGCATCACAGGCCAGCGGCAGCGTGCCGCCCACCAGCCACACGCCATTGTCGCGCGCCATCGCCGCCAGCTGCTGCTGGATCGGCCCGTCACCAAACGGCTCGCGGAGGCGCACCTTGTCGCCTTCTTCGCGCCCCATCAGGCAGAAATACTCCGGCAGCACCACCAGTTGCGCGCCGTCAGCGGCCGCCTGCGCCACCAGGCGGGCGGCGGTGTCGAGGTTCTGTTGCGGCTGGGTGGTGGACACCATCTGGATGGCGGCGACCTTGAAAGCTGTCTTCATCTGTGGTCCTCAGGGCGTCTTGGCCGGCGGCACGGGGGTGACATTCTCCCCCACCTTGCTGACCTGCGGATCGGTCAGGCTGCCGCTGATCTGGTATTCAAAGGAAAATACCTGATTAATCGGGTCTTGCAATATTTTTTGCGTCAGTAGCGTCGCCGCGCCCAGCAGCGGGTTGACCAGGGTAGCACCGGCCAGCAGCGACACGCTCTCGGAAATGTGCGGCGTGATGCGGGCGCGCACGCTCTGCTGGTTGCGCGGCAGGTCGGCCTCGCCGCGCAGGGTGACCTGCGCCGCCGGCCCGGTCATGCGCACATCGTCGGAGGCAAACACCCCGTCGCGGACGACGGCGGAGCCGGTGATGGCATCAAAGGCAAAACCGCTGCTGAACACATCGGTGAAGTCCAGCCGGATGCGGCGCGACAGCGACTGCAGGCTGAGGATGCCCAGCAAGCGCGCCACGCCAGGGTTGACCTGGGCAAAGCGGCCGTCGCGCACATCCAGCCGCAGCTGGCCGCCGAGGCGCGCCAGCTCGAAGTCGTGCAAACGCCCCGGCCACGTCAGCTGGCCGTCCAGCCGGCCGCGACCACCGTACAGCGCATCCACGATGCCGAAGCGCGTCAGCACGCCGCCGGCATTCTCTGTATCGAAGGCAACGTCAACCCGCGTCTGCGGCTGGCTGCTGCCCTCGCGCGGTGCTACGCCGGTGACCTGCATGCGCCCTTCCGGCATCTGCAGCGTGACCTTGTCCAGCTGCCACTGCTCGCCGCGCGGCTGTGCCTGCAGCGTCAGCTGGCCGAGCTGGTACTGCTCCCAAGACAGCTGCGTCACCGCCAGCTCCAGCGCCGGCACGCTGACATCGGCCAGCTGCGGCCCGGCATTGCTACCGCCGGTAGCCAGCGCGGCGGAATCTTCCGGCAATGGCAGGATCAGTCGCGACAGCTGCGCCTGCACCCGCCCGCCATCGGCCGCACTGTAGCGCAACTGCCCGGCGGCCTCGCGACTGTCCAACTGCAGCTGCAGCGGCGCATCACCGCCATGCCAGTCGAGGCGACTGTCGACGTCGTGCAACCGGTAACTGGCCAGTTGCAGCAGCGGCGTCGCCAGCTGCAGTTGCAGCGGCAGGTCGGCACCCCCCGTGCCGCCGCCCGTACTGATGGCCGTTCCGAGCTGCTGCACCACGCCCAGCCACGGCAGCAGGTCCAACTGCGGCTGGCGGATGGCGATGCCGATCTGTTGCGGACTGGCCGGCACCTCGGCGCCGACGCCAACGCCGACACCACGCAGATTGCCGTGACTATCCAGCGTCACCGTGCCCTGCGCCCGTTCCTGCTGTTGCCAGGCCAGCTGCCAGCCCTGCAAGGTTGGCCGCAAGCGTAGCTGCAGCGGCCATTCGGCGTCGGCCGGCTTGGCCAGCGGCTCCGGCGCCTGGATCGCCACCCCGCGCAGGCTCAGCAGCAGCTGCAGGTCATCAAGATTATTGCTGATGTCGAAATTGGCCTGGTACGGCGTGCGGCCAGACACCAGCGGCGACAGCAGCGGCACATACTGCTGCAGCACCGGGGTGATGGCGGCGTCGCCCTGCACCGAAAACTGCATCACGTCATCGCGACGCTGCGTCGCGGTCAGCCGCCCCTGCCCGCCAAAGGCGGCAAAGCTGATCCCCGGCGAGCTCACGCCGCGCTCGTTGAAATTCAGCACGCCGCGTACCGCCTGCAACGGCGGCAGCGGCAGCTGGCGGAACTGCAGACTGTTGCCGGGTAGGCTCACCTCACCGCGCACCTTGCTCTGCAGCAACGCCGACAGCGGAATGTCCAGCCCCAGCTTCAGCGCGGCCTCGCCCTGGCTGTCGATGGTCGACAGGAATCCGCCCAGCCAGTCGTCCACCAGGCTGCTGCGGGTGTAGGCCAGCATCTGCGGCAGCGCGCCGCGCGCCTGGCCGTCGATCAGCAGGTGCGCCGGCTGCGTCATCAGGTCCGGCAGCCGCACCTTGACCGCCTGCAGCGCCACGCCGGCGGTGCGCGCCGTGGTGGCATCGACCAGCACGTGGTCGTTGCGCATCGCAAACTTGCCGTCGATGGCGGTGATGTCAGGCCAGGCGCGATCAAAGCGCAACACGCCGCTGGCCACCTCGGCATCGACATCGAAACGGCCGCCGGCATCATTGCCGAACGGGAAGCGGCTGAAGTCGCCCTCCACCCGCGCAGTGACGTTGCGCGCCGTGCCGCCGACCAACGCCATGTCCAGCCAGTCCAGCGTGCTGCGGCCGATCACCGCCGGCAGGTAGCGGCTGACGCGGGCCACCGCCACCTGCGGCACGCGGATGTCGAGCAGCCCCTGTAGCGCGCCCTGTGCCGGCAGCAGCCCCTCGCCGCTCAGATCGGCTTTCAGATCGGGGGTTTGCAAGCGTAGCGCCGGCAGCGTGAACTGCCAGCCTTGGCCCTGCCGCTGCCAGCGTAGCTGGCCGGCCAGCTGCTGCAAGGCCAGCGGCTCGGTCAGTTGCTGCGGCCATGCCAGCGTCAGCCCCTGTCCGGACAGCGACAGCTCGCCGCCATCACGCGCCAGCTTCAGCTCGCCGTTGAGGCCGCCCTGCAGTGCCGGGCTGGTGCTCAAGGTTGGCCGCAGCTGGCGGAAGGCCGTGCTCAGCCGGTAATCGCGCGGCGCCCGCCACGACCCCTGCCACTGCCAGCTGGTCTTGCCCAGCTCACCGTCCAGCGACGTCAGCGGCAGCTCGCGCAGCGCGCTGACGCGTTGCTGCAGCACGGGCCACAGCCCCGCCAACGACACCCCGGACAATTGCACGCGTCCGCCGCGCTGTTCGTGCCAGTTGGCGTCGACCGTCGCGTCGCGCAGCAGCGGGCCGAATTCGCCGGACAATGTCAGATGGCTGGCCTGCAGCTGGTGCTGGCCCGCTGCCGCACTGCGGTAGTCCACCTCGCCCGCCAGCCGCGGCAAGGGCAGATCGCGCCGCTGCAGTGCCAGCGACACGTCGTCCACCTGCCAGCGTCCCTGCAGCGCGGTGATGCGGCCTTCGGCAAACGCCGCCGTCAGCCGCGAACTGGCGCGCCCCTGGCCGGCAAACGGCGCCGTCGGCCAGTAGCGCTTGAGCAGCGACAGCTCGCCGCTACCTGCGGCCAGAGTCAGTTCGCCCTGCCATTGCCGCCAGTCGGCGACGGCACCGCCCTGCCAGCCGGCATCCAGCAGCAGTCCCGGCAGCAGCGGGCTGTCCGGACGGCCGTGCAGTTGCAGGCGATGGCCGCGCCAGTTGTCCTGCAGCTGCAGGGTCAGCCCTTCCAGTTGCAGCACCGGCAAGGCCAGCAGCTGGTCATGCCAGCTCAGCTGCTTCAGGCTCAGCGTGATGCTGTCCTGGCGCAGCAACCAGTCCAGCAGCCGGTTGTCGCCCTTGCCGCCGGACAGCGCGATGCCGTTCAGGCTCAGCCGTCCCTGACGGTCGCGCTGCAGCGCCAGCTGCAAATCGTCCAGCTGCAGGCTGGCCAGCCGCGGTTCGAGATAGAGCCAGCTTTTCCACGCCGGAATCATCTCCACCCGCGACAGGCGGATGGCGCTGGCGCGCGATACCGGCCGCACCTGCACGTCGTGCAGGGTCAGCACCGGCGCCCACCACTGCCATTCGCCGTCGATGCGGCCAACCTTGATCGCCATGCCGCTGGCGTCACCCAGCGACTGCTCCAGATACGGGCGCAAGCGGTCCAGGTTCGGCAGCAGCAGGAAGCGAAAACTCAGAAAGGAAACGGCCAGCAGCAGCAGTGCCGCGGCCAGTAGCCAGGCAGCGGCACGCAGGATGCGACGGGCAGTCCGCAGGATGCGCCAGCTGCGGTCAAGCTGCGTTACATCGGACGGGGAAGTGGGGGTAGAATGGTCAGTCACGATTTCGTCATAGCGTTGAAAGCGCATTATGCCAGCAAATACCGCCGCCATCGCCTCTGCGCGCGCATTCAGTTATTACCTCGACCGCCTGCTAGGTGCCCGTCCCGAACAATTCGAAAGGTTGGCCGCAAGACTGGATCTCTGTTTTGACTTGGCGGAGATGACGGCGTTCGCCGACTGGCCGGCTTTCGACAGCATCGACACGCTGATGCCGGCGCTGCGCCAGCTGCGCGCCGCGGTGATGGCGCGGCTGATCACCCGCGACCACGCCGGTCTGGCCGATCTGCATGAAGTCGTCACCACCATCAGCGCGCTGGCCGATTTTGCCGTGCAGCAGGCGCTGCCGGTGGCACGACGCAGCCTGGCTCAGTTCGGCGACCCGATCGGCGAGGAAAGCGGCGAGGTGCAGCAGCTGATCGTGATCGGCATGGGCAAGCTCGGCGGCTTCGAGCTGAACGTGTCCTCCGATATCGACCTGATCTTCATCTATCCGGAAGACGGCGACACCAACGGCCAGCGCAAGACCTCCAACCACGAGTACTTCACCCGCCTCGGCAAGGAGCTGATCCGCGCCATCAACGACCTCACCTACGACGGCCAGGTGTTCCGCGTCGACATGCGCCTGCGCCCGTACGGCGATTCCGGCCCGCTGGTGATGAGCCTAGCGGCGCTGGAAAACTACCTGCTGAGCCAGGGCCGCGAGTGGGAGCGCTACGCCTGGATCAAGGCACGGGTGATGAGTGGCGACGATAGCTACTTGTCGCAGCTGGTACGCCCCTTCGTGTACCGCAAGTACATGGATTACGGTGCCTACGGCGCCATGCGCGAGCTGCACGCGCAGATCCGCCGCGAGGTGGCGCGCCGCGACATGGCGGAAAACATCAAGCTGGGGCCGGGCGGCATCCGCGAGGTGGAGTTCATCGCCCAGGTGTTCCAGCTGATCCGCGGCGGCCGCGAGCGCCGCCTGCAGCTGCGCAGCACGCGCGAAACCTACGCCGTGCTGGCCGAGTTGCGCCTGCTGGAGCCGGAAACGGTCGGCGAGCTGCTGGAGGCGTACACCTTCTTGCGCAACCTGGAACACCGCCTGCAGTACCTCGACGACCAGCAGACGCAAAACCTGCCGACCAGTGAAGACAACCAACAGCGCATCGCCGCCAGCATGGGCTTTGCTGACTGGCACGGTTTCCTCGACGTGCTCAACCAGCACCGCCGTCGCGTCACCCGCCACTTCGAGCAGGTGTTCTTCCTGCCGACCGAAGGCGCTGCCGCCCATCCGCTGCAGGCGCTGTGGCAGGAGCTGGCCGACAACGACATCAGCGCCACGCTGCAGCAGCTCGGCTACCACGACGCCACCGACGTGCAGCGCCAGCTACGCAGCCTCGCCGCCAGCCAGCGCTACCAGCAGATGCCGGACAGCAGCCGCAAGAAGCTGGACGCGCTGATCCCGCCGCTGATCGAGGTCGCCGCCGGTTTCGACAATCCGGACCTGACGCTGTCGCGCATCCTGACCCTGCTGGAAAGCATTAGCCGCCGCGCCTCCTACCTGTCGCTGCTGCAGGAGTATCCGCAGACGCTGCAGCGGCTGGCCTCGCTGTACTCGGCCAGCGCCTGGGTGTCGGCTTACCTCAACCGCCATCCGATCCTGCTCGACGAGCTGCTGGATGCGCGCGTGCTGTACGCCAGCCCGGACTGGCCACAGCTGGCGGCGCAACTGGAACAGCAGCTGGCCGACTGCCAGGGTGACGTCGAGGCGCAGATGGACACCCTGCGCCACTTCCAGCATGCGCAGACCTTCCGCCTGGTGGCGCAGGATCTGGCCGGGATGTGGACGCTGGAAGCGCTGTCCGACGAACTGTCGGCGCTGGCCGACATGGTGCTGGACGCCACGCTGCGCCACGCCTGGCTGGATCTGCCCAAGCGCCACTGCGAGGTGCCGCGCTTCAGCATCATCGGTTACGGCAAGCTGGGCGGCAAGGAACTGGGCTACGCCTCCGACCTCGACGTGATCTTCCTCTACGATGATGACCACCCGGACGCCGCCGAGCTGTACTCGCGGCTGGCACGCAAGCTGACCACCTGGCTGACCAGCGTCACCGCCGCCGGCTCGCTGTACGACATCGACCTGCGCCTGCGCCCCAACGGCACCAGCGGTCTGCTGGTCAGCACCGTCGACGCCTTCCGCCAGTACCAGCAGAAGGATGCCTGGCTGTGGGAGCACCAGGCGCTGACCCGCGCCCGCTTTGTCTGCGGCGACGCGGCGATCGGCCAGCAATTCGAGGCCATCCGCCATCAGGTGCTGACTCAGCCGCGCGACATCGCCCAGCTGCGTGACGAGGTGCTGGCGATGCGCGACAAGATGCTGGAAAGCCATCCGGCCCGCGACGGCGACGTCAAGCATGCGCGCGGCGGCATTGTCGATGTCGAGTTCATCACCCAGTTCCTGATCCTGGCGCACGCCAGTCAGCACCCGGAGCTGACCCGCAACAGCGGCAACATCGCCCTGCTCGGCGTTGCGGCCAACGTTGGCCTGATTCCGGCCGAGCTGGCCAACCAGGGTCAGAGCGCCTATCGCCACTACCGCCGGCTGCAGCACGCGGCGCGGCTCAATGACAGCCAGACCACCGACGACATCCCGCAGGAAGACTACCGCCATGTGCGCGCACTGTGGCAGTGCACACTGCAGGATGAAGCTTGAAAACACAAGCGCAACACTCGGCGCTATAATTGCGCCACATTAAAAACAGGACTACAGCGGAGAATTCACCATGTCGATGGCAGATCGCGATGGTTTTATCTGGTACGACGGACAGCTGGTTGACTGGCGCAATGCCACTACCCACGTGCTGACCCACACCCTGCACTACGGCATGGGTGTGTTCGAAGGCGTGCGCGCCTACGAAACACCGAAGGGCCCGGCCATCTTCCGTCTGCAGGACCATACCGACCGCCTGTTCCGCTCCGCCAAGATCCTCGGCATGGACCTGCCGTTCAGCAAGGAGCAGATCAACCAGGCGCACATCGACGTGGTGCGCGCCAACCAGCTCAAGTCCTGCTACTTCCGCCCGATGGCGTTCTACGGCTCCGGCAAGCTCGGCATCGCGCCGAAAAAGGACGACGTGCAGGTCATCGTCGCCGCCTGGCCGTGGGGCGCCTACCTAGGCGAGGAAGGCCTGGAGCAAGGCATCCGCGTCAAGACCAGCTCGTTCACCCGCCACCACGTCAACATCACCATGTGCAAGGCGAAGGCGAACGGCAACTACATGAACTCCATCCTCGCCAACAACGAGGCGACGGCAGACGGTTACGACGAGGCGCTGCTGCTAGACGTGGACGGCTTTGTGGCCGAAGGCTCCGGCGAGAACATCTTCATCGTCCGCAAGGGCAAGCTGTACACCCCTGACCTGACCTCCGCGCTGGAAGGCATCACCCGCGACACCGTGGTGCAGCTGGCGCAGGAAATGGGGCTGCAGATCATCGAAAAACGCATCACCCGCGACGAAGTCTATACCGCCGACGAAGCCTTCTTTACCGGCACCGCGGCCGAAGTGACCCCGATCCGCGAGCTGGATCGCCGCAGCATCGGCGAAGGCAAGCGCGGCCCGATCACCACCGAGATCCAGAAGCGCTACTTCGATTGCGTCAAGGGTCTGGATGCCGGCAAGCAGCACTGGCTCACCTACCTCGATTAACCCATTGGCTAGCCGCCCCGGCACGGGGCACACAAGAAAGTACCGAACATGGCAGAACTGAAAGAAAACACCGCTCGCTTTATCGAAGTCACGGCAAAAGACCTGCCGCTGCACTGCCCGACACCGGACATGCTGAAGTGGAACTCGCACCCGCGCGTATTCCTGCCGATCGTGAAGAACGGCGGCGAGGCACTGTGCCCGTACTGCGGCACCCACTACAAGCTGACCGGCCCGGTTAGCGGCCACCACTAAGCCTTCCTGCCCAATGGACAAAGGTGCGGCTTGCGCTGCACCTTTTTTGCTTGATACATGATCAAAAAGCTACTGGTAATCGGCCCTTCCTGGGTAGGTGACGGCGTGATGGCGCAGCCGCTGTACCGTCGGCTGCACGAGCGCCACTCCGGCCTGGAACTGCACGTCTTCGCCCCCGCCTGGACCCTGCCGCTACTGGCACGGATGCCGGAGGTGGCCAAGGCGCACCTCAACCCGTTCGGGCATGGCCAACTGCGCCTGCGCGAGCGCTGGCGCGTGGCGCGCGCACTGCACCGCGAAGGTTTCGACCAGGTGGTGGTGCTGCCCAATTCGCTCAAGGCGGCGCTGATCCCGTTCCTGGCCGGCATTCCGCTGCGCACCGGTTTTACCGGTGAACTGCGCTACGGCCTGCTCAACGACACCCGCGAGCTGAACGAGCAGGAGCTGCCGACCATGGTCGAGCGCTTCTGCATCCTGGCCGAGGAACCGCGCCACGCGCTGCACCGCCCGATTCCGCACCCCAGCCTCAGCTCGCAGCCGGCCGCCCAGCAGGCTGTCGCCGCGCGCCTCGGCCTGTCGCTGGACAAGCAGGTGGTCGCGATGTGCCCCGGCGCCGAATACGGCCCGGCCAAGCGTTGGCCGCCGCGCCACTTTGCCGCACTGGCGGCGGCACTCGACAGCCACGGCTACCAGGTGTGGCTGTTCGGCTCGGCCAAGGACCAGGACATCGGCGAAGAAATCGGCCGGCTGGCACAGGGCAAGGCGCTCAACCTGTGCGGCAAGACCGGCCTCGACGAAGCCATCGACCTGATGGCGCTGGCCAAGCTGGCGGTGTGCAACGACTCCGGCCTGATGCACGTCGCCGCCGCCCTGCACATCCCGCTGGTCGCCCTCTACGGCTCGTCCAGCCCGGACTTCACGCCGCCGCTCAGCGACCACGCCGAAATCGTCAACCTAAACCTGGACTGCAGCCCCTGCTTCGAGCGCACCTGTCCCTATCAGCACATGCGCTGCCTGGAAGACATGCTGCCGGAACGGGTACTGCAGGCCTGCCTGAAACAGCTCGACACCCGGCCATCCGGCCCATCACAAGAAACGGCGACATCATAATGAGCAAAGAAAACGCCACCGAAGACAACAGCCGCCGTATGGAGCTGGTGCGCGCCGCCGCCCGCCTGTTCCGCGACCAGGGCTACGAGCGCACCACCGTGCGCGATCTGGGCAATGCCGTCGGCCTGCAATCCGGCAGCCTGTTCTACCACTTCCGCACCAAGGAAGAGATTCTGGTCGCGGTCATGGCGCTGGGCATCACCGCCACCACCGAACAGTTGGCCGCCGCGCTGTCCCGCGCCAAGACGCCGCGCGAAAAGCTAACGGCACTGTTCCACGTTCACCTGCACTCGCTGCTGGGCGATAACCAGGCCGCGCTGGAAGTGATGCTGTACGAATGGCGCAGCGTGTCCGCCACCGCCAAGCCCGGCCTGATCGTGCTGCGCGACCGCTACGAAGCGCTGTGGCAGGAGGCGCTGGACGAAGCCGCCGCCGCCGGCCTGGTCAAGCCGGACACCCGCCTGCTGCGCCGCACCCTGCTGGGCAGCCTGCACTGGACGGTACAGTGGTATCACGGCAACGGCGAACTCTCCGTCGCCGAACTGGCCGACCGCATGCTGGAGCTGACCGTCATCGCCTGAAACCGGGGCCCCCACGCACTTGCAAATGGTGCGCGGATGGCATTGAATCAAGGCAGGACTACTTCGGGATCACCACATGAAACTGCGGTTGCAAAGAATGCTGTGGCTGGTAGCCGGCTGGCTGTGCCTGCTGCTGGCCCTGATCGGCGCGCTGCTGCCGGTGATGCCGACCACCGTCTTCGTGCTGATGGCCGCCGCCTGCTTCGGCCGCAGCAGCCCGGCGCTGCTGCACTGGCTACACCGCCATCCGCGTCTGGGCCCACCGCTGCTGCAGTGGCAGCGCCACCACGGCATGACCGCGAGAACCAAGGCCGTGGCGCTGGGCACCGTCGCCCTGTCATTCTGCTTCAGTATCTATGCCACGCTGCAACAACCCTGGCTTACTGCCCTGCTGTTACTGGTGTGGGCGGGACTCAGCCTGTGGATGTGGCGGCTGCCGACAATTCCAGCAACATCAGCATGTTGTGCTATGCTTGACAGCAAATCATAGCCCTTTGTCGTAATGGAGCCCCCGCATGGATGCCATTAATTCCGCCGCATCAGCCAGCAGCAGCGCCAGCATACTGCGCGAGGCCGCGGAACAGCGTCGCCTGCAGCAGGAGCAGCAACAGGAAAGCCAGCTGGCGCCCGCGCCGGCCGCCGAAGCGGTTGCCGCCAGCACGCTGCCGACCGCCCGCCCCAGCCAGGCTGTCAGCAATACCGAACAGGCACTCCAGGCGCAGTTGCTCGACTCGCGCCGCGTCAACCAGCCAGAGCCGAACACCACGCTCGCCGCCAGCGAACGCAGCCCGGGCAACCGGCTGAACGAGCCGCAACCACGCCGCGACACCTCGGAGCAGTCCGCACCCGCCGCCAGCACCGAGCGCACGGTTCCGGCAGAGGCCCGCGTGCCCGTCAACGCCTCGCAACAGGCCATCACCCAATACCAGGTCAGCCAGTCCTTGCTGCAGGATGCCAGCAGCAGCACCCGCATCCGTACCGAAGCCTGAGCAGAACCACTGCACAAAAAGAAACGGGAGCCTTGGCTCCCGTTTCTTTTTACCGCATCACACCCGTGGCATCAGGCCCGCACGTCGATATGGTTACCCAGATGCGGCGGATTATTACCTTGCATCGCAGCGGCGTCCGTTGCCGTTGCCAGCAAGGCCAACGCCGCACTCTCGCTGACTTCCATCGTTTTCTTCAGCATCAGGATTTGCGCCACTTGCGCCACCTGATTATCTGCCGCCGCCGAAACTGCCGCCATCACCATCCCCCGAGCGCCGAGCGCCGATTACCGTAAACTATCCGCCGCGTTGAAACACTCAATCAGAATTGTCACCCATTCCTGATAGAATACGCACTATCGTCTCTGCCAGACAGGAAAAAGACAAACATGAGCCAAACTCGTCACTGCCCTCTGCTTATCCTTGGTTCCGGCCCTGCCGGCTACACCGCTGCGGTCTATGCCGCCCGCGCCAACCTGAAACCGGTACTGATTACCGGCATGGCCCAGGGCGGTCAACTGATGACCACCACCGATGTCGACAACTGGCCTGCCGATGTGGCCGGCGTGCAGGGCCCGGAGCTGATGCAGCGCTTCCAGCAGCACGCCGAGCGTTTCGGCACCGAAATGATCTTCGATCACATCCACACTGCCAAGCTGGATGAAAGACCGTTCCGCCTGATTGGCGATTCCGGCGAATACACCTGCGATGCACTGATCATCTCCACCGGCGCCTCGGCCAAATACCTCGGTCTGCCATCGGAACAAACCTTCTCCGGCAAGGGCGTATCCGCCTGCGCCACCTGCGACGGTTTCTTCTACCGCAACCAGGACGTTGCCGTGGTCGGCGGTGGCGATACCGCCGTGGAAGAGGCGCTGTACCTGGCCAACATCGCCAAGCACGTCACCCTGATCCATCGTCGCGACACCTTCCGCGCCGAAAAGATCATGATCGACAAGCTGAACGCGCGTGTAGCCGAAGGCAAGATCAGCCTGAAGCTGAAAGCCAACCTGGACGAAGTGCTGGGCGACGACAGCGGCGTGACCGGCGCGCGCCTGAAGTTCAACGACGGCAGCAGCGAAGACATCAAGCTGATGGGCGTGTTCATCGCCATCGGTCACAAGCCGAACACCGACATCTTCAAGGGTCAGCTGGAGCTGGACGAAACCGGCTACATCGTGACCCGCGGTGGCCGCGACGGCAATGCCACCGCCACCAGCGTACCGGGCGTGTTCGCTGCCGGCGACGTGCAGGATCACATCTACCGCCAGGCGATCACCAGCGCCGCATCCGGCTGCCAGGCAGCCCTGGATGCCGAGCGCTTCCTGGATCACTGAGCCCGGCTGCATTGAAGTCGCTCAAGGAGCAACTCAAGCCAGTCAAAGCACAGGCAAGACCCGCGAGGGTCTTGCCTGTTGCCGTTGCGGCCAACCCTGAGCCAGAGCCGGACTTCCGCCAGTTGATGCGGGACGTGCGTCCGCTCAAGCAGGATGGCCGCGTCCGCTACTCCCCACCACTACCCAAGCCGCGCCCCCTGCCGCAACATCGCACCAGCCAGACTCCACTGACGCCGCAAGCGGAGCAGGCGCTGTTCGCTCAGATGATAGGCTGGTTCGAGCCGGCACAGATCGACAGCCAGCACCGCAGCCCCGGCACCCCGAGCAATACCCTGAAAAAACTGCGCGCCGGACACTGGCCGGTCTGCGCCGAGCTGGACCTGCACGGGCTGGACCGCTTTGCCGCTCATGAACAACTGTCCGTATTCCTGCATCGCGCCCGCCACCTGGGCCAGTGCGTGCGGGTGATTCACGGTAAAGGCCTCAGCTCGCCGGGTGAACCGGTACTGCCGAAGATGGTCAGAGCCTGGCTCAGCCACCACCCGGATGTGCTGGCTTTCTGCGAAACCCGCATCGAACAAGGCGGCAGTGGCGCGGTACTGGCCCTGCTGCGCCGCCCGCACGGCTAAACCCGAGGAACCCACCATGGACACCACCCGCATCACCCCTTTCACCGCCGCAGCCACCAGCGGCGAGAGCGCTACCCTGCCACAAGGGCTGACCGTGCTTTACTTCTACCCGAAGGACAACACACCCGGCTGCACCAACGAGGCGATGGCTTTCCGCGATCTGCATCCACAATTCCAGGCTGCCGGCGCCCGCATCCTCGGTGTATCGCGCGACAGCCTGAAATCGCACGAGAATTTCAGGGCCAAGCACGAATTGCCATTTGAATTGATCAGCGATCCGGACGAAACTGTATGTAACCTGTTCGGTGTCATGAAACTGAAAAACATGTACGGCAAACAGGTGAGAGGGATAGAACGCAGCACTTTTGTCATCAATAGCGATGGCGACATCCTGCGCGAATGGCGTGGACTGAAAGTCCCCGGACACGCCGAAGAAGTGCTGACGTTCGTCAAGTCGCTTTAAGCGCCAGGTCCGGCACCCTGCCGGACCCCGCTTCAACAAGGGGGTCTTTCTCATGGCAAGCCACAGCAAGAGCAACGTCTGCAAACTGTTCGTCCTCGACACCAACGTCCTGCTGCATGACCCGACCTGCCTGTTCCGCTTCGAAGAGCACGACGTGTTCATCCCCATCATCACCCTCGAGGAGCTGGACACCCACAAGAAAGGCATGTCGGAAGTGGCCCGCAACGCCCGGCAAGCCAGCCGCTTTCTCGACGAAATCGTCAGCAGCAGTACCGATGACATCGAGGATGGCATTTCGCTGAAAGGCCCCAGCCGCGACGCCGCCAGCGGCAAGCTACGCCTGCAGACCGAAGCGCTGCACGCGGTACTGCCCTCCTCGCTGCCGGTCGGCAAGGCCGACAACCAGATCCTCGGCATCGTGATGGCACTGAAGCAGGCCGACGCCAACCGCCCGGCCATCCTGGTGTCGAAAGACATCAACATGCGCATCAAGGCGCGCGCGCTGGGACTGGACGCCGAGGACTACTTCAACGACAAGGTGCTGGAAGACACCGACCTGCTGTACGGCGGCACCCGCGAGATAGACGGCGACTTCTGGGAGCGCAACGGCCGGGATCTGAAATCGTGGCAGGAAGGTGGCCGCACCTACTACCAGTTCAAGGGCCCGGACGCCTCCAAGCTGCTGCTGAACCAGCTGTTGTGGCAGGAAGGCGAGCAGCCGATGCAGGCACGGGTGCTGCGCCTCGACGGCAAGGAAGCGGTGCTGGAGACACTGAAGGATTACAGTCACCAGAAGAACAATGTGTGGGGCATCGTCGCGCGCAACCGCGAACAGAATTTCGCACTGAACCTGCTGATGAACCCGGACATCGACTTCGTCACCCTGCTCGGCCAGGCCGGCACCGGCAAGACCTTGCTAACGTTGGCCGCGGGCCTGGCGCTGACACTGGAGCAGAAGCTGTACAGCGAGATCATCATGACCCGTGTCACCGTGCCGGTCGGTGAGGACATCGGTTTTTTGCCAGGCACCGAAGAGGAAAAGATGCTGCCGTGGATGGGCGCACTGGAAGACAACCTCGATGTACTCAACAAGAGCGAGGACGACGGTGGCGACTGGGGTCGTGCCGCCACCCGCGACCTGATCCGCTCGCGCATCAAGGTCAAGTCGCTCAACTTCATGCGCGGCCGCACCTTCCTCAACAAATACCTGATCATTGACGAGGCGCAGAACCTGACGCCGAAACAGATGAAAACGCTGATCACCCGCGCCGGCCCCGGCACCAAGGTGGTCTGCCTCGGCAACATCAGTCAGATCGACACCCCGTACCTGACCGAAGGCAGTTCCGGCATCAGCTACGTCGTTGATCGTTTCAAAGGCTGGGAACACTCCGGCCACATTACCCTGCAGCGCGGCGAACGCTCGCGCCTGGCAGACCACGCAGCGGAAGTCCTTTGACCATCAAACTTGAACTGATCCACACCCCGGCAGCAGGGGCGGCATCGACGATGCCCCCCCTACTTTTTGTTCACGGTGCCTTCAGCAGCGCCAGCTGCTGGCAGCAACACTTCATGCCCTGGTTCAGCGCACGCGGTTACGACTGCTGGGCGCTGAGCTTCGAGGGCCACGGCAACAGCGACGGCCACGCCTACCTGGCCGCCATCAGCATCGACGACTACATCGGCAACCTGCAGCAGGCGATCCGACAACTGCCGCGGCCGCCGATCGTGATCGCCCACTCCATGGGCGGCTTTGTGCTGCAGCAATACCTGACCCGCCACGACCTGCCCGGCGCCGTGCTGCTGGCCTCGGTACCGCCAAGCGGCCTTGCCGGCTCCAGCATGCGGCTGATGACCCAGGCGCCGAAACTGTTCATGCAGCTGAACCTGTTCCAGCAGGGCAATTACCAGCCGGAACTGAACGAACTGCGGCACATGCTGTTTTCCGACGACGCCGATCTCGCCGCGGTGGACTGGGTGGCGCACCACAGCCAGACCGAAAGCCAGCGCGCGATCATGGACATGACCCTGGTGCCGCCCTTCCTGCAGCGCCGCATCGCCCCGCTACCCAACCTGGTGCTGGGCGCGGCGGCGGACCAGCTGATCTCGCCGGAGGACGTCACCGAGACCGCGGCACGCTTCGGCAGCACCCCGGAAATCCTGCCGCACATCGGCCACATGATGATGCTGGACAATCGCTGGGAGCAGTGCGCGCAACGCATCGAGACGTGGCTGGCCGGCACCACCCTCGAATGACAAAAGGTTGGCCGCAGCGTTGCGGCCAACCTTTCGGCGTCCATCCGGGCAGCCTCTCCTCAGAAAGACAGGCCATCCACCCACTCAGGCATACAGCAACTTGATCGCCTGCGCCTCACCGAAGAACAGCTCGCCTTCGCGACGCAGGCCGATCGCCTCCAGCACCCGGATCGATCCCGTGTTGGCCGCATCGACAATGGCGGTAATCCGCGGCAGGCGCAGCACCTTGCGCCCGTAGTCGAGGCTGGCCTGCGCCGCTTCGCGCGCATAGCCCTGGCCGCGATACTGCGGCAGGAAGGTGTAGCCGACATCCGGATCCGGCAGCCCCTCGCGGCGAATGATGCCGCACAAGCCCATCAGCGCGCCATCGGACTTGCGCACCACGCACCATAGTGCATGGCCATGCTGCGCGTAGGCCGCCAGTGGTCCTTCCTGCAGATAGCGGCGGGCGTCGTCCAGCGTACGCACGCCGCGGTCGATCACCTTGCGCACGAAGTCGGGGTCATTCAGCGCCGCCAGCACGAAGGCGGCATCATCCAGCGTCAGCTCGCGCAGCTGCAGCCGCTCGGTGTCCGCGATCAGCATGCGACCGCCAGACCGAACGGGTCGTCGATGCTGTGGCTGGGTTGAGTGAACCAGCGCGGCCCCTGCTCCGTCATGTAGAAGTGATCCTCCAGCCGCACCCCGAACTCGCCGGGAATGCAGATCATCGGCTCGTTGCTAAAGCACATGCCGACCTCCAGTGGCGTGCGGTCGCTGGACACCAGGTACGGCCATTCGTGAATGTCCATGCCGATACCGTGACCGGTACGGTGCGGCAAACCCGGCAGCGCGTAGCCGGGGCCGAAGCCGTCGGCCTGCAATTGCTGGCGTGCGGCCAGATCGACCTCGCCGCACGGCGTGCCCAGCTGCGCCGCCGCGAAGGCTGCAGCCTGAGCCGCCTTCTCCGCCTGCCACACCTCGCGCTGCCGCGCATCCGGCTCGCCAAACACATAGGTACGGGTGATGTCGGAAATATAACCGTGCAGGGTGCAGCCAGTATCGATCAGCACCATGTCGCCCTGCTTCAGGACTTGCGGATTCTTGACCCCGTGCGGATAGGCGGTCGCCTCACCGAACAGCACGATGCAGAAGTAGGAACCGGCGGCACCGACACGACGGTGCGCCTCGGCGATGAACGCCTCGACCTCGGTGGTGGTGATGCCCTCATGCAGGATACCGGCCGTGGCCTGGTGTACCGCCAACGTCATGTCCTTGGCACGTTGCATCAGCGCGATTTCCTGCGGCGACTTGCCCATGCGGCAGTGCGCGGTCACCTCGCGGGCATTGACCAGCTGGTAGCCAGTGGCGTGCTGGCGGATGCCGTCGGCGATGAAAAACGCCGCGCTTTCGTCGATGCCGATGCGTGGAGGCTGCTTAAGGTTGGCCGCAATGCCCATCCGCGCCAGCGTCGCCACAAACAGCGCATACGGGCTCTCGTGTTCGTGCCAGGCGTTCACCTCGCCCTGCAGCTGCATGTAGTCGTGCAGCGTGCCGACCTCGAACCAGGGGGCGATGAATTCCAGCGCGCCGTGCGCCGGCAGGATCGCCCCCACCATGCGCTCGCTGGCGTACCATTTCAGACCGGTAAAGTAGTTGAGGCTGGTTCCCGCGTTCAGATACAGCGCCGCGATGCCGTTGGCCTGCATATAGGCCTGCGCCTTGGCCAGCCGTACGCGATACTCGTCCAGCCCGATCGGCTGCGCGCTCTGTGTCATGTCCTGCAGGCCTGCCAGTGCCTGCTCCTTGCTCACCCCACCCACGCCTATCGTCATCGCCTGCTCCCGCTCCGGTTTATCACTGCTGGCCTGTCGCCAGTCCACACCAAAGCAGCAATCTATGACTGCGCCACCACAGGGTCAAGCATTTTTTAGTCACACTAAAATTTTACTGTTCAGCAAGGCAATGATTCTCACGTACAATCAGCGCTCACCATCAGGAACCCTTCCCCATGTCAGAGGAAACCCTCGGCCAGCGCCTGCGCCGCTACCGTCGTGCCAGCGGCAAGACCCTGGTACAAGTGGCCAAAGAAGCCGGCTTGTCGGCTGGCTTCCTGTCGCAGGCAGAGCGCGACATCACCGGCCTGTCGCTGTCGTCACTGGCCAACATCGCCCAAGCCGTCGGCGTGGCGGTGAGCGAGCTGTTCGAATCCCCGCGCCAGGACGCCCCCGACTCCCACGAAGGCCAGCGCCAGAGCTACACCGTCGCCAACATGCCACAACGCTACGAGCGGCTGACCACCACCTACAGCGGCAGCGTGCTGAACGCCGTCAAGCTGACACTCCCCCCCGGCTATCGCTCGGAGGTGGTCGCCCACAGCGGCGACGAGTTTGTCTATGTACTGAGCGGCACCGTCATCTATCAGGTCAACGGCCGTGACTATGTGCTGACCCCAGGCGATTCGCTGCACTTTGATCCGCAACAGAAACACGCCATCCGCAATGACGGCAACAGTAGCACCGAGGTGATTTCGGTTGGCACCTTGCAATTGTTTGACACTGACGACAAGCAGCACGACTAAATCAGTCCCGGAGCGTTTTCAACCCATCCCGATATAGGCACACATCCAACCGGTGACTTGTCATTCATAAGGCATATAGTGGCTGCGTCGTGCTTGGCAGTCAGGTAAAGCACGTCACGGGAAATGGCAACAGAAGAGGCAGAGGCCATCAAGGTTGGCCGCAACGGCGTTGTGCAAGCAGCCACACACGCGGGGCGGCTCCATTGGATCAGCGGCATGAGAAGACGGGAGATTGAATGGCGGCAGCTAGGCTTGCTGCATTGGCCGCCCACAAAGCACAAAGCCCAGCTTGATTTCTCAAGCTGGGCTTCATTATGGGGCGTCTGGCGGTGTCCTACTTTCACACAGGTATCTGCACTATCATCGGCGCTAAGGCGTTTCACGGTCCTGTTCGGAATGGGAAGGCGTGGGACCACCTCGCTATGGCCACCAGACATAAACTGTCACAAATCAAAGAAGCCTACGCTGAGTTTTGGTTATTTTCTCAGCCTGGTAGAAGATTTCGTATTCTGTATCG